>JAEWJD010000240.1 GCA_023386765.1 Pseudomonadota bacterium
GCCTGCAGGTCGCGCTCGTCGATTTCCCAGATGACCAGGCGCGGCGGGGTCTGCTTCCAGGCCGGGCTCTTGAAGTAGGCCTGGGCCGCAGCGCCGAACTTGGCACCATCGCGGGCAAAGTTGCCGATCTCGACACCGAGTTCGCGCGCCAGCTGAGGCGCGAACTCGGAGGTGCGCGAAAAGGAAGTCCCGACCAGCGCCAACGTCGGCGTGCCGGCGTCACCGAACAAGGCATCGGCGTCATCGGCAGCGGCCGCGCGCGGGGTGTAGCGCTGCAACGCCACCACATCGGTCTCCGGTTGCCAACGCTGCGGCAGGCCGTCAATGCCCGCCAGACGCACCAGGTCTCCCGGACGCGGCGCGGGGGGGGCGGTGCTGACGTCATACTCGCGTTCAGGCTGCAAGGGCACGCCGCTGGCGCGCACTTGCTCCGCCACGGCGCGGGCTGCCGCCCCCGCGCCCGCCTGGCTCCAGTGCGAATCAGCGCGCAGGAAAGCTTCCTGCTCCCCGGCCTGTAGCGCGGCCGTCAGATCCAGCACCTTGACGCCTTCGGCGCGCAGCAGGTCGGCCCAGGCCTGCAAGCGGTGCTCAAACGCTGCCGGACGATGCAGACCGCAGAGCCGATCTGCTTCGATACGGCTTTTGTCGGGCACCACCGCCACCAGCAAATCTATGCCCTGCGTGGCCAACGCCTGGCGGGTCTGCAGCACGGTCTGCGCACGGGCGCGTGCATTGGCCTGCGCTTGAGGGTGGACCTGCAATTCATCGGCCAGAAACAGCCAGCCCGGACAACCCGCGCGCACGCGCTCCCCCAGATCGCCCAGCGTCAGCCAGCCCAGGCCCCGCTGCAGCGTGGCGGCCTGGTTACTGAAGGGCATGTCGCCCAGGCGCTGGGCGATATCGTGGGTGACGCCGCCATCGAGCAGGCGCTGCATGGACAGGTTGTCGGGCAGCAGACGGTGCTCGCGCGACCACCAGGCGTTACTCAAAATGGCCGCCACCATGAACAGCAGCAGCACCACGCCGGCCAGGCGGCTGGCGCGCCGGGCGCGCTCGCCGGCATGGGCAGTAGGCGGCTTGGGTGGCATATCGGGCGGCATATCGCGGGGGATCGTCATGACATCCGGCCTCAGAACTGGAAGTAAAGGAAGGGTGCCGCGCCGCGCGATGAGATCAGCGCGTACGCCAGCAGGAAACCGGCCACCGGCCATACGGCGCTGCACAGCACCACCAGGCGGCCCGGCGCGCGCTGCGACCAGGCCGGCAGCACGGCCGGCAGCACCACGCACAGCATTGCCAGCACGAAGGCCAGGCCATGCACTGGACGCAACACATACTCCATGGTGTCGCTCAGGCCCCAGCCATTCAGCCCGAACTGACCGGCATACATGGTCAATGCGGCATCGAAGTTGGCCGCCCGGAACAACGTCCAGGCCAGCATCACAAACAACAGCGTCAGCACCCGCGAGAACCAGCCTGGCAACGCCGGCAGCTTGCACCGGCCCCACAGGCGGCCGACCGCCAGCGCCAGCCCGTGCGCCAGGCCCCAGAGCAGGAAATTCCAACTGTCGCCGCCATGCCACAGGCCGGCAATGCCCATCGTCAGCAGCAGGTTGCGATAGGTTTTCCAGGCGCCCAGACGATTGCCGCCCAGGGGGATGTAGAGATAGTCCCGGATCCAGCTGGACAGCGACATATGCCAGCGGCGCCAGAAGTCCTGGATGCTGTGGGCCAAATAGGGATTATTGAAGTTCTCGGGCAGGTGAAAGCCGATCATCAGGCCCAGCCCGATGGCCATGGCGCTATAGCCGGCGAAGTCGAAGAACAGCTGCAGCGAGTAGGCCAGGCACCCGAGCCAGGCATCGGCCAGCGTCGGCTGCGCCATGGCGAAGGCCGCATCGGCCACCGGCGCCAGGGTGTCGGCCAGCAACACCTTCATGCTCATGCCGACCATGAAACGGCGTGCGCCCAGGCAGAAGTTCTGCCAGTCCATCACGCGATTGACCATTTCCTTGTCGACCCAGGCCCAGCGGATGATGGGGCCGGCGATCAGCTGTCCGAACATGGCCTTGTAGGCAGCGAAGTCGATGAAATTGCGTTCGGCGCGCACCTCCTGGCGGTAAACGTCGACCACATAGGAAATAGCCTGAAGTACGAAAAAGGACAGCCCGGCCGGCAAGGCGATGCGCTCCCAGGCCACCGGGATGGCACCCGCCATGCCCGCGATATCGTTATAGGTGGCGACCAGGATGTTGGCGTACTTGTACCAGCACAGGATGCCCACGTTGGCGACCATGAGCAGCACCAGCAGCAGCTTGCGGCGCTGCCCGCTGCGCCATTGTTCGATCAGCAGCGCACCGCCCCAGGCGGCAATCGTCACCGCCACCAGCAGCAACAGATAGATGGGCTTGAGCCAGCTGTAGAAAGCCCAGCTGCCCAGCAGCAAGGTGAAGTTCCGGGCGCGCTTGGGCGTCAGGACATAGACCGCAAGAAACAGCGGCAGAAACAGCGTCAGGAACTCTAGGGACGCAAAGACCATGGCGACAGGCTCAAGAGCGGCGTGGGCCGGAAACAATCAGAAGGGGATACCGCGGCCGGCCTGGAGGGCCCGCCGCGGCGGCTTGCATCAGCGTCCGACGCGATCCTCGGCGTGCAGCAGCCGCGGTCCCTGGGGCGACGGCAGCAGGAACACCGTATGACGATCACCGGCTTGCAGCGTGCCCAGCTCGAGCACCTGCGGCAGCACCTGTCCGCCGCAGGAGGCGCTCACGCTCAGGGCTACCGGGTTGACCAGGCGGCGGGCAGCCTGCCCCTGGGGCACGCGTTCGAACATGGCCAGATTGCGGGGCGCAGCCACCAGACCGGCGTCAGCGCAGCTGGCGTCCAGGTTGTAGAAGCCGATCGATACCTTGGCGGCATTGAAGTCATCCGGCAGTTCACGCACCACCACCGTCTGCAGGCCGTCCTTGCCGGGCAGCCCGACCACCGAGGCGAACTCGCCCGGTTGCACCGTCACGTCGAGGTCCTGGCCTTGCTGGGCGCTTTCCAGGCGACCCTGCACGCTGGCGCCACCGCGCACCGGCATGAACACCGAAACCGGCTCGCCAGCGTCAAGTTCGATACGGCTTTGCGAACCCTTGGCGCTCACACCCATCGGCTGCGCGCCACCGTTGACGAAACGCACGAAGGCGGCGTCCTCGGCGGGGCCGGTTTCATACAGTTGGATCGTGGCCGACATGGCGACCGGGGCGGCCAGGGCCAGGAGCAGGCCGAAGGCGCCCCGCAGGGACTGCAGTGAAAGAGTATTCATCATCGGGTTTCCGGAAGCGCTCATGGCTTGCGCAGGGCCTTGACCACCGGCAGCTCTGCCATCTGCTTGGCGATAGCGTCGCCCCAGCTCTTGTAGCCGGCGTTGGTGTAGTGCTGGCCATCCGTGGTGGCCCATTGACCGGGCTTGGAGAACACCGTCGAATCAATGTAGGTGCACGGCGCGACGTTGTTCGACAGGAAGGCCGACACCTGTTTGACGCGGGTGAAGTTCTTCTTGTACTTGCCGCCCTCGGTACCCCAGCCCGGACCGATCCAGACGCAGGCCGTGCCGGTGGCGGCAATGGCCTTGGTCAGGGCGGTGGTCTGCTGCCAGGCCCAGGTCTTGGGGAAGGCGGGGTTGGTGTAGCCAGCCATGGTATCGCCCAGCACGATCACCACCAGATTCGGCTTGTCGGCCGCGATCAGCTCGGCGATGGGCTTGGTGGCCGCCTTGTTGCCGGTGAGCTCCAGCTTGCCGTCGTTGCGGCGCTCGGCGCCGCCGCAATTGCCGGCCACCGACTGGGTCCAGTCGCCGGCATGACTGCCGCAGACACCAATGGTGTGGACCTGGGCGCCCTGCTTGACCAGGTCGTCCTGCAAGGTCGTGACGAGGTAGCCGGGCGCAGCCAGGTGGCTATCGCCCACCAGCAGGATGCTCAAACCGGCAAAAAGAGAAGTCAGCATATCGATACTCCAGTGTCTAGCGCCCTATCAGCGCATATAGGGCGATTGATAGGGATTCAGCGGCATTTCCATCGGGCGGGTCATCGGATAGAAGGCATAGCGCAGGTACAGGCCGCCCACGTACTGACGGTAATCCGAGGCGTTGTCCATCCCCATCGAACCACCCAGGAACCAGTGGTTGTTCAGCTGGTACACGCCAGCGGCCGACAGGTTGTAGCCGATGCCGGTACGCGACTGGCCGTCATAGACGGCCGAGCCGCCCATGCTGCGGGCCGCCCGCGCTGCGCGCGACTGCATCCCCGAGTTGTTGTTGAAGTAGTTGGCGTCGTCTTCCTTGAAATGACGCAACCCCACCGAGCCCTGCAGCTTGTAGCTGAAACGGCCCGAGCGCTGGGCCCAGGTGATGGGCAGACTCAGGGCATAGAACTGCTGCGGGCTGAAGTAGCCGCCATGCCCGTAGGTGTAGAAGCGCTGGTTGTTGTCGTAGAAGATGGCGCCCAGGTTGAGGCCGGCCGTCAATTGACGGTCGGATTCGCGCACCAGGTTCCAGTAAATGCCCGCGCCGGCTTCGGTGCGCGTGTTCGAGCGCACGTTATGGCCCACCAGCTTGTGCCAGGAGCCGTAGGCGTACACGCCGTAATCGCCGTTGTCCGAGCCGACCTGGCCGGCCAGGCCGTTGGAGGTCACCGCGCCCCAGCGCTGGTCCGTGCGGTTGTCGCGCGCGCCGGCAAAGGACAGCAGGCTATCGGTCACGGCACGGCGCGAGAGATCCAGGCTGTACCAGGTTCCGGCGCTGCGGTTGATGGCGCCATTCAGGCGCAGTCCGCCGACCAGATTGGAATACTCGAAGCCCAGCGGCGTGACGCCGATATCGGCGCTCAAGCCCTGCATTTCATAGCCGGCCGACAGGCCCACGCCACGATCGCGCTGACGGCCAGGCCCGCCGGTCAGGCCCTGCTCCTGGCGCAGCGCAGCCACCGGGCCGCCGCCAAAGCGGCTGGTACGCCAATAGTTGTCGCCGACACTGCCGGCATTGATCGTCACCGGCGTGACGCGCAGCGCGACCTTGCCGTCGCCGGCAGGGATCAGGGCCTCGACTGGCGTATCGACCTGAGTAACCTTGCTCAGGCCCGACTCACCGTTGTTCGATCGCACGAAGACACCAGCGCGCACTTCGGCGCTGCGATCCTGCATCACTTCATCGAGCTCCTGGCGCAGGGTCCGCTGCGTCTCGCCCGGCGTGGTGGCGGCTTCCGGCAACGCACCCACCTGCGGCGCGGCCAGGGACGCGGCCGGCGCCACGCTGGCGGGGCCCGGCCCGGCGCGCAGAGCGATGGCCGCAGGGGCTGCCTGGGCGGCCACCGGCGCCGGCACGACCAGCGGGGCTGCAGCCGTTGCCGCCTGGGCCTGAGCCGGCGCAGCGGTCACCGGTGCCACGATGGGATAGCGGT
>JAEWJD010000351.1 GCA_023386765.1 Pseudomonadota bacterium
ATCCAGCACTGAGCCTTGCCCCCTGCGCCGATGCCGCCGCCGCACCCCCTGTTCTATCTGCACAACTTCCAGCGCGCGCTGGATTGGCTGGCTGCGCGCTATGGCGATCTGTTCGACCATACGGAACAGGCCTTCCTGCAGGCGTTTGCGGCGCTGCCCGAGGCGTCGCGCGCACTGCTGGTTCGTCTGCTGGGGCGCAAGGGCGATCTGTTTCGCAGCGACCGGCTGCACTATGACGAGATCGGCGATGCGCAACGGGCGGCCGATCCGCTGCTGGCCCTGGGCTGGCTGAGCCCTGATCCGCTGCTCGATGTCGAGGCCTTGTTCAGGCTCTACACCAAGGCCGAGCTGGCCGCTCTGGCCGATGCCCGCCTGCGCAAGGACGCCATGCGCGATCAATTGCAACTGGCCCATCCGCAGCCGCGCCCTCATCGGCAGTGGCGGCCCCAGGCGCCCGAGCAGGTCTGGCGGGTGGATGTGCAGGCGCTGTGCGACCGCCTGCGGCTGATGTTCTTCGGCAATCTGCGCCAGCAATGGGATGAGCAGTTGCTGGCCGACATCGGCGTGTTCCAGTATGAGCAGGTGGCCCTGGACGCCGCGTCGCGCGCCTTCCAGGCCCGCGCTGATGTCGACCACTACCTGCAACTGCATCGGTGGCGCGAGCAGCTGGAGACGAGCGGCCCGACGCCGGCGTTGCTCGATGCCGTGCTGGACGATGCGCCAGCCCATCCCTGGCTGGCCATGCGGCGCGCCAAGCTTTTGCTGCGCCTGGGACAGGCGAGCGAACGCCTGGCCGACTGGCCGCTGGCGCAACGCGCCTATGCCGCCTCGGCCTACCGGGGCGCACGCCACCGGCGCTTGCGCGTGCTGGAGCGTCAGGGCGCCTTCGCGCAGGCATATGCCCTGGCTCGGCAGGCGCAGGCCCAGCCGGAGGATGACGGCGAGCGCCAGCGGCTGGCGCGCATGCTGCCGCGCTTATGCCGCGAGTTGGGTCTGGCGCGGCCAACGCCGGCGCAAAAGCCTGCCATTGCGCTCACCAGGCTGCAATTGCCGCGTCCGCCGCAGCCCAGCCGCGTCGAGGAGGTCGCGCGTCAGGCGCTGGCCGAGCCGGCGGCGGTGGTGTGCTACGTCGAAAATGCGCTCATCAACAGCCTGTTCGGCCTGCTGTGCTGGGACGCCGTGTTCGCGCCCTTGCCGGGGGCTTTCTTTCATCCCTTCCAGCGCGGGCCGGCTGATCTGGCATCGCCCGATTTTGCAGGCCGGCGCCAGGCGTTGTTTGCCGAGTGCCTGGGCCAGCTCGACGACGGCCGCTATCGCGCCACTATCGAAGGCCGCTACGCCGCCAAGCACGGCCTGCAATCGCCCTTTGTGGCCTGGGACATCCTCACGCCGGATTTGCTGGCGATGGCGTTGGATTGCATGCCGCCGGCAGACCTGCGCAGCCTGTTCGAGCGCCTGCTCCAGGACGTGCCGACCTACCGTAGCGGCCTGCCCGATCTGATCCGTTTCTGGCCGCGCCAGCGCCGCTACGAACTGATCGAGGTCAAGGGGCCGGGCGACCGGTTGCAGGATAACCAGATCGGCTGGCTGCATCATTGCCTGGCCCGAGGCGTGCCCGTGCAGGTGTGCCATGTCACCTGGGATGATCCATGCGACTGAACGTGGCGGTGCGCAGCCTCTGCGAGTTCGCGGCCCGCTGCGGCGATCTCGACCTGCGCTTCACGCCGTCGCCCAGTGCCCAGGAGGGCATCGCCGGGCATGGGGCCGTGGCCGAGCGGCGCGGGCCGGACTACGAAAGCGAGATTCCCCTGTCGGGCGAGCATGGCGTGCTGACGGTGCGCGGGCGCGCCGATGGCTACGATGCACAGACCCGCCAGCTTGAAGAGATCAAGACCTACCGGGGGCGTCTGCAGGCCATGGGCGACAATCAGCGCGCGCTGCACCGGGCTCAGCTGCTGGTCTATGGCCACCTGTTGTGCCAGGCGCGCGGCTTGCAGCGGCTCACCCTGGCCCTGGTGTACGTTGATGTCGATACACTGGCCGAGACCGTGCTGGTCGAGGAGGGCGAGGCGCAGGCGCTGGCGGCACATTTCGCCGCCCTGTGCGAGACCTATCTGGCCTGGGCTCAACGGCAGGCGGCCCATCGCCGCGAGCGGGATCACGCCTTGGCGGCGATGGCGTTTCCCTTTGGCTCCTTGCGTGCCGGCCAGCGCAGTCTGGCGGTGGCGATTTTCCGCACCGTGCGTGACCGCCAGGCCCTGCTCGCGCAGGCGCCCACCGGTATTGGCAAAACCCTGGGCAGCCTGTTTCCGACCCTCAAGGCCTGCGCCGCGCAAGGCCTGGATAAAGTCTATTTCCTGGCCGCCAAGGCGCCGGGCAGGGCCCTGGCGCTGCAGGCGCTGGAACGTCTGGCCCTGGGCGCCGATCTGCGCGTGACCGAGCTGCGCGCGCGCGAGCAGAGCTGCCTGCACCCTGACAAAGCCTGCCATGGTGAGTCCTGCCCGCTGGCGCGCGGTTTCTACGACCGCTTGCCGCAAGCCCGCGCTGCCCTGGAGGCACAGGGTGATTTTTCCCAGGCCGCGCTGCTGCCCGTGGCCGCGGCCCATGGCATCTGCCCGTACTTCTTCAACCAGGAAATGCTGCGCTGGGCCGATGTGGTGGTGGGTGACTACAACTATTACTACGATGCCACGGCCTTGCTCTATCAGTCGGCGCAGGCCGCGCAGTGGCGCGTGGCCGTGCTGGTGGATGAGGCCCACAATCTGGTCGAGCGCGCCCGCGCCATGTACAGCGCCAGCCTGAGCCGGCGCGCGCTGGAGCAGGCCTGGCAGGGAGCGCCCAAACCGTTGCGCAAACCACTGGACAGCGTGCGCCGGGCCTGGCGCGTCATGGCCGGCAAGCAGCAGGGCGGGTATGCCGTGCTCGATGCGGCGCCGCCCGGGGTGCTGGCCGCGCTGCAGAAACTGGTGAGCGCGGTGGCGGATTACCAGGCCCAGGGTGGCGGGACGCCGGCCCTGCAGGCCGCCTGGCTGACGTTCTATTTCGAGGCCCTGCGCTGGACGCGCCTGGCCGAGGTGCATGGGCCCCACAGCCTGATCGAACTGCAATGCGATGCCGATGATCAGCAACTGGGCTTGCACAACGTCGTGCCGGCCAGCTTTCTGGCCGCCCGCCATGCGGCCGCGCATGCCTCGGTGCTGTTTTCCGGAACGCTCAGCCCGGCGCCGTTCTACCGCGATACCCTGGGGCTGCCGCCGGCCACCCGCCAGTTGCAGGTGGCCGCGCCGTTTCTGCCCGAACAGCTGCGGGTGCGTATTGCCGGACAGGTCAGCACGCGCTACCGGCATCGTCAGGCCTCGGTCGCGCCCATCGGGGCCATCATCGCGCGTCAGTATGGCGAGCAGCCGGGCAACTATCTGGCCTTTCTCAGCAGTTTCGCCTATCTGGAACAGGTGGCCGACTGGGTGGCCCGGCATCATCCGCAAATCCCGCTGTGGCGCCAGACGCCGGGGATGGACGAGGCGGCGCGCGCCGCCTTCCTGGATCGCTTTGCCGAGGCTGGCACGGGGGTGGGGTTTGCGGTGCTGGGCGGCGCCTTCTCGGAAGGGGTGGACTTGCCCGGGCGCCGCTTGATCGGCGCTTTCATCGCCACGTTGGGGCTGCCGCAGGTCAACCCGCGCAATGAGGCCATGCGCCAGTTGATGGCGCAGCGCATCGGGGCCGAGGCCGCCTACGAGCATATCTACCTCTTCCCGGGCTTGCGCAAGGTGGTCCAGGCGGCCGGGCGGGTGATCCGCGACGAAGCCGACCAGGGCTGTGTGCATCTGATCGACGACCGCTATCATTGGAGCCAGGTAAGACGGTTGCTGCCGCAGTGGTGGCAGCTCGATCCCGATACGTCCGGCCTCCCGCCGGACGCCGGGCCCTGAGACAGACAAGGAAGCACAGGCGATGAAATTGCTGCGATATGGCCCCCCGGGCGAGGAAAAACCCGGCCTGCTGGACGCCACGGGCGTGATCCGTGATCTTTCCGGCATCTTGCCCGACGTGGGGCCGGCCCAGCTGGGGCGCGCGGCACTCGCGCAACTGGCAGACCTGGACCCTGCCGGCCTGCCGGCCGTGGCGGGTCGCCCCAGGCTTGGCTGCCCGGTGGCGCAGGTGGGGAAACTGGTGGCCATCGGCCTGAATTATTTCGACCATGCGGCCGAGGTGGGAGCAGCGATACCCCAGGAGCCGGTGATCTTCATGAAGGCCACCTCCTGCATCCAGGGCCCCGACGATGACGTGATGCTGCCGCAAGGGTCGACCCGGTGCGATTGGGAGGTCGAGCTGGGCATCGTGATCGGCGAGCGGGCGCGCTACGTCCAGGCCGAGGCGGCGCTGGATTACGTGGCCGGCTATTGCGTGGTCAACGATGTCAGCGAGCGCGAGTTCCAGATGGATCGTGGCGGCACGTGGGACAAAGGCAAGGGTTGCGATACCTTCGGCCCCATCGGCCCCTGGCTGGTCACGCGCGATGAGGTCGACGATGTGCAGGCCCTGGATCTATGGCTGGACCTCAACGGCCAGCGCATGCAGACCGGCAACACCCGCAGCATGATTTTCGATGTCAGGGCCATTGTCAGCTACGTCAGTCGTTTCATGACGCTGCTGCCGGGCGACGTCATCATCACCGGTACGCCGCCTGGCGTGGGGCTGGGCAAGCAGCCGCCGGTCTTTCTGCGCCCGGGCGATGTCATGACGCTGGGGGTGGCCGGTTTGGGCAGCCAGCGCCAGACCGTGGTGGATTTCGCGCCGTGAGGCCGACGCGCCCATGATGCCGTTCACGCCCGTCGATCCGGCCGATCCGCGCGCCGCGCAATTGCGGCGCATGAAACGCTGGGCGTTGGCATTGTTGTTGCTGATGCTGGCGGGTTTCGTGCTCAGCCATGTGATGGGCGGGCAGGGAGGCTGGGCCTGGTTGCGGGCCTTCTGCGAGGCCGCCACCGTGGGGGCGCTGGCCGATTGGTTCGCGGTGGTGGCGCTGTTCCGCCGTCCGCTGGGGCTGCCGATCCCGCATACCGCCATCATTCCCAACAGCAAGGATCGCATCGGCGACAATCTGGCGGCGTTCGTTCGCGACCACTTCCTCGATCCCGACAGCCTGCTGGAGCGCCTGCGCGTCTTCAACCCGGCCGGGCGCCTGGCGCGCTGGCTGGCGCAACCTGCCCAGGCCCGGGCGCTGGCCCAGGAGACCCGCCAACTGGCCGTGCAGGCCATTGATCTGCTCGATGAGCAGGCCGTGCGCGGGGCCATTCGCCAGTTCCTGGATGATGCCATGCAGCGCTGGGATGCCGCGCGCACCGCTGGCGACGTGCTGGCGCTGTTGACCCGCGACGGCCGCCACCAGGATCTGCTCAATGCGGCCCTGGAGCGGTTGGCCGGCTATCTGGGCCAAGAGGACGTCAAGGCGCGGGCCTCGGCGCTGCTGCTGCGCTTTGCGCGCAAGGAGTGGCCGCGCATCATCGCCACCGTGGACCTGGTGGCCTCGGTGGACAATATGGCCGGCAACCTGGCCGACCGGCTGGCGCGCGCGCTGATCGACGAGCTGCGCGAGGTGCTGGGGCAGCCCGACCATCCTGTACGGCGCGATTACGAGGCCTGGGTCATGGCCTATATCGAGCGCCTGCGGGCCGATCCCGAGGTCGGCGAGACGGTCCAGGCGCTCAAGGCGCGCTGGCTGGCCGATCCGCAGGTGCAGCGCTATGTCCAGCAACTGTGGCAGGACGTGCAGGGCCTGTTGCGGCGTGACCTCGAACGTGAGGATTCCGTGCTGGCCCGCCACCTGGAAACCGCGCTGGGCAGCCTGGCGCAACGGCTGCGGCGCGACGAGCGCCTGCGTGCCGCGCTCAATGCCCATATCCTGGGCGCTGCCCGCCGCTTGAGCGGGCGCCTGCGCCACGGCGTGACCGCGCATATCTCCCGTACCGTCAAACAGTGGGATGAGCGCCATCTGGTGCAGGAACTGGAGCTGGCGGTCGGCCGCGACCTGCAGTATGTGCGCTTTAACGGCACGCTGGTCGGCGGCCTGATCGGCCTGACCCTGCATGCCGGGGTGCTGCTGCTGGGCGCCTAGCCGCGTTCTGCTCAGACGGTATTGGCCGACCAGAACGCCTGGCGGATGGCGGGCGAGGCCGCCAGGGTGCTGGCCACGCGGTCCAGATCCTTGTCCTGGATGGAGGCCTCGGCGAGGGTTGCCTCGATCTCCACGTCGTTCTCGCCGAACTGGTCGATGCGCAGTTCCGACAGGGGCAGTTGCTCGGCTTCCAGGACTTCTTCCAGGCGGGCCAGGGCCTGCTGCTGGTTGCCGGCGCTGGCGATCAGGTGAATGACGGTGCTCACCTCGGTTTCATGTGGTTCGACCGGCTGGCGGTTGACGTAACTGACCACCGGGCGCAGCAGGGTGTTGGCTGCGAGCACGAAAAAGGCAGCGATGGTCGCCTCGATCATCATCGAGGCGCCGGCGCAGGCGCCGATGGCCGCCGAGCCCCACAGGGTGGCGGCGGTGTTCAGGCCGCGGATGCTGCCGCCTTCGCGCATGATGGCGCCGGCGCCCAGAAAGCCCACGCCTGACACGACATAGGAAATCACGCGCGCGCCGCCATCAGCACCGCCGATGCGAAACGCCAGGTCGACAAAAATGGCCGAGCCGACCGCCACCAGTACGTTGGTGCGCAGCCCGGCGGTGCGCTGACGCACCTGGCGCTCAAAACCGATCAGCGCACCCAGCGCGAAGGCGATCAGCAGGTTGAGCAAGGTGTTGGCCAGTGGCAGCCATTGGATGTTTTCGAAATTCTTCATGGACAGCCTGTTGTACGGCGGGCAGATTCAGCCGCCGTGCAGGCGGTTGAGCAGAAAAATGAGCAGGATCACCAGCCAGATGGCGGCGACCACGCCCAGACGGAACAGCCATAGGATCTTGAGCGGATCTTTCATGGCCTGGTCTCCTTATTGTGCGGCGGCTCTGTGATAGATACATTGCACGCGCCCGGCGCTGGCGCCCAGGCGCAAGGCCAGGGCCGATACCGAGGATTGTTCGCCGGCCGGATAACGCAGGCGCAGCGTCATGGCGGCGTGCCCTTGCTCATCGGGCTGGCGCAGCTTGACGGCGGCGACGCGCACGCTGTCGTCTTGCAGGTCGAAATAGAGTTGCTTGCGCAGGGCGTTGAGCACTTCTGCAGGGGCGTGCAGCGTGAGGTCGCACAGGCGGTTGGCGAAACGCATGATTGTCTCCTTGTGAGGGGAGGTCGTTGCGGATGCTGGGGCGCGCGCGCCGGCCATGGCCGACAATGGCAAGGCCGGGGGAGGGAGCAAGCAAGATGCCTGTCGCCGCAGTGGGCGGTAACAAGCCGAGCGCCATCCTGTATCAGATACAGGATGGCAGAGAGGGAGGTCTGCCTATCCTAGTATCCGATACCACGCGCAGCCGGAGGTCGACTACTTTCGTCGTTGTCCACGTTGATCTCGGAGTAAAGGGATTGAAAGTGGCTGAATTATAAGATCCACCGCCCGCCAGATCCAGAAAAAATTGGGGATTACCCGTATTTTCTTTCGTGTGCGGCAACGATACCAAAGTATCGGCGGGCGAAAAAAGAAGGCCTGGCCCCGGCAATCTGCCGGGGCCAGGCCTGGGGCCCGGTGGAATCTCGCGGGGCCCGAGCCGGAGCGCTCAGTAGCGGGCGTCCTTGGGCTTCTTGCCTTGCGGCCAGTCATTCACCTTGCCGGCGAAATCGGGGCGCGGCATGTGGGTGAAGAACTCGGCGATGTCGACGGCGTCCTGATCGGTCAGCACGCCCTGGCCTTCGCCCCAGTCGCCATGCGTGGATACGCCCATCGGCATGTTGTTGCGAATGAAGGCGGCCGCCTTGTAGGTGCGGGCCAGCCCGGCGCCGATGTTGAACGACTCATCACCCCACAGCGGCGGGAAGGCAATCTCGCCCGAGGCGTTGCGCCGGCCTTCGCCATTGGCGCCGTGGCAGGAGGCGCATTGCAGGGCATACAGGCCGCGGCCGCGCTCGGGGTCGGGCACCAGCTTGGTGTCCAGCGGCCAGGTGTTCTTGATCTGCACCTGGGCGCCGTGCGGCACGTCCTGGGCCAGCCACTTCATGTACGCGATCATGGCCTCCATTTCGGCGGATTCCTTGTCCAGCGGCTTGCCGTTCATGGAACGCTGGAAACAGCCGTTGATGCGATCCTTCAGGGTGACCTCGCGGTTGGCTCGCGGGTTGTACTGCGGGAAGGAGTTGAACGTGTTGATATAAGGTGCGCCCAGGGGCTTTTTGCCTTGCTGGACGTGGCAGCTGTTGCAGTTCATGGCAGCCCCCACGTTGTTGGGCAGCAGGCGCGCGGTGTCGTTGAGCAGGCGCTGGCCCAGACGGATCTGGTCGGCGTTGGGCGCCTTGGCGATTTCCATGTCATCGGGGATGACATAGTCGGGCAGGCGCTTGCCGTCCTTGTCGAGCACGGTGTATTTCTGCTGTTGCCCCGGCTCGTTCTGCGCGGCGACAGGGCCGGCCAGCAGGGCGAAGGCGGTGGCCAGTGCACAGGCAAGCTTATTCATGTTGACCTCCCACATTGGGCGTTTTGTTGGCCAGGAACTCGCGGATGTGCGTGACGTCGCTGGCCTGGATGGCAGGGGCCTGGTTGGTCCAGCCGCTGCGGATGAAGCTGATCACTGCCGTGATGTCTTCATCGCTCAGGTGACGGAAGCCCGGCATGGCGAAGTTCATGACGTCGACCGAGTTGGCCGGCATGCGTCCGCCTTCGAGGGTGATCTGGATCACCGATTGCGGGTTCTGGGCAAAGATGGCCGAATTGCCTTCCAGCGCCGGGAAGATGCGCGGAATCCCCTTGCCGTCGGCCTGGTGGCAGACCACGCAGTACTCCATGTAGAGCACCGCGCCACGGGTGTCATAGCGCCCGTCGAGCAGCGCCGCCGTGGTGGTGTCGGTCTTGGGCGGGAACGTCAGCAGCTTGCCCGGCGCGGGCGGCAGTTGCTTCAGGTAGGCCGCCATGGCTTGCAGGTCGTCTTGGGTGAAGTACTGCGTGCTGTGCTCGACCACGTCGGCCATGGCGCCGAAAACGGCAACCTTGTCCGTGCGGCCGGTGCGGAAGAAGTCCACCAGCTCTTCCTCGGTCCAGGATTGCAGGCCCTGGGCTTCGCCGCGCAGGCTCTTGGCGCGCCAACCATCGATGACGGCACCGCTCAGGTAGCTGTCGCCATCGGCCAGCGAGAGCGCCTTTTCCTCATAGGCCACGCCGCGAGGCGTGTGACAGGCGCCACAGTGGCCCGGACCTTCAACCAGGTAGGCACCGCGGGCGATGCGGGCGTCGGCGGCCTCCGGCGGCACGAAATCGCGCGCCGGCGCGAAAGCGAACTGCCACCAGGCCAGCGGCCAGCGCATGTTCAGGGGCCAGGGGATGTCGGCGGGCGCGTTGGCCTGCTTGACGGGTTTGACCTCGGCCATGAACCAGGCATAGAGCGCCTGCATGTCGGCTTCGGGCATGATGGCGTAGGAGGGGTAGGGCATGGCCGGATAGAGGGCCGTACCGTCCTTGCGTACGCCGTGTTTGACCGCCCGGGCGAAGTCAGCGTAGCTGTATTCGCCGATGCCGGTCTCGGGATCCGGCGTGATGTTGGTCGAGAAAATGGCGCCGACCGGGGTCTGCATGGCCAGTCCGCCGGCGAACGGGGCGCCGCCGGGGACGGTATGACAGGCGACACAGTCGCCGGTGCGGGCGATGTAGGCGCCGCGTTCGATCATGCCGGCGTCCGGCGTTTGCGGCATGGCCGCCGTGTCGGTGCCGCGCAGGCCGGTAAGCCATTGGGCGCCGCCGATGGCACCGGCCGCGCCCAGCGCGACCACCACCACCGTCCAACCGATCACCCGGCGTGCGCGGGGCCTTGCGGATTGCTTTTTCATTGGGAAACCCTCCATGTGCTGGCTGCCCATGGCGGGGCGGTCCAGCTTATATCCCAATTTTAGCCATTAAGGCTATAAGCATATTCCTCGAAGAAATAAGAAAAGGCCCCTCTTTTGATCAGACGCAAGCTTTTGTCCCCTTATTTCCCTTTTCAGCGGGGAAGCGTCGCCTGCCATTGTTGCATCTGCTCCACGGTGATCCCCACGCCGCCGCAAACGATGGCCACTACGCGCCTGGCCTGGGGGAAATAGCGGCGCACGTCGGCCAGGGCGGCGATGCTGGCCCCGCAGGCCGGTTCGGTCAACAGGCGATGGGCTTGCAGCAGGGTGGCGCAGCCGTCGACCGCGTTGGCGTCGCTGAGTACATGCGACTTCAGGGTCGGCCCGCTGGCGACCTCGAAGGCGCGTTGGCAGACCTGCCGCGCGCCAAGCGAGGTGGCGATGCTCTCGATGGCCGGCAGGGCGACCGGGGCCCCCTGCTTAAGGGCTGCTGCCAGCGAGGCGGCCCCGGCGGTTTCCACCGCCAGGATGCCGACGTCCTGCCAGCCATTGCGTTGCAGTCCCTGGGCCACGCCGGCGAGCAGGCCGCCGCCGCCCACCGAACACACCACCACATCCGGTTTGGGTCCCTGACCGACCAGCTCGTCGATCATGCTGGCGTGCCCTTCCCAGAGCAGCGGGTCGTCATCGGGATGGATGAAGGCGGTGGTGGCATCGCGCAGCGACTGGGCGTGCGCGTTGCACTCCTGCCAGGTGGCGCCGTGCACGATGACCTCGGCATCTTCGCTGCGGATGAGCGTCTTGGCGCGTTCGCTGGTGGTCTCGGGCACCACCACGGTCACCGGCAGGCCCAGCTTGCGGCCGGCATAGGCCACCGCGTAGCCGGCATTGCCCCCGGACGACGACAGAAAGCGCTTGGCCCCCTGGCGGTGCAGGGTCTGGCAGGCATGGCCGATGCCGCGCAGCTTGAACGAACCGCAGGGCTGGGTGTTTTCCAGTTTGAGATGGATGTCCAGACCGTACTCGCGGGACAGGGCTGTGGAGTCGATGGTGGGTGTGATGAGGTGCAGCGTCATGATGGTTCCGCGTTCGTGGAGACGTGAGGGTTGGGCAGCAGGAAGGCGCCTGCCACGGCGGCCAGTGCGGCAAAGGCCACGTAGCCGATGGGGGCGAGGGGGCTGCCTGTCATGCCGATGAGCCAGGTGGCGATGAAAGAGGCGAAGCCGCCGAAGAGCGTAACGGCAAAGTTATAGGCAATGGACACGCCGGTGCAACGGATGCGCGGCGGGAACAGGGTGGCCAGCGCGCCGCAGGCCGGGCCGGTGAAGGCGGACAGGACTGCGGCCAGCAGGCATTGCACGGCCACCAGCGTGCCGACCGTGGGCGCTTCGGCCAACCAGCGCATCAAGGGGTAGCAGATCAACAGCATCAGGATCGCCGAGGCTTTCAGCAGGAGGCGCGGGCCATGGCGATCGGCGGCGATGGAAAACAGCGGCAGCAGGCAGATTGCCGTCACCAGCGCTGCCGAGTTGCTCAACAGGGAGGCCGTGCCGGGCAGCCCCAGCTCACGGGTTGCGTAGGTGGGCATGTAGACCAGGAAGAAGTACGTGCCGACGGTCCACAGGATCGTGATGCAGAAGCCCGCCAGGGTCTGGCGCGGGTAGTCGCGCAGCGCCTGCCACGGCGAGGCCTTGGGTTGGCCGGCCGACTGGCGCTGGGCTTCGACGAAGGCGGGCGGCTCGGCAGTATGGCGGCGGATGTACCAACCCACCGGGCCGATCAGCAGCCCCAGGGCGAACGGCAGGCGCCAGCCCCAGGAGGCCAGGTCTTCGGGCGATAGCCAGCCGTTGACGGCCGCGCCGACCAGCGAGCCCAGCAACAGCGCCAGCAGCTGCGTCATCTGTTGCAGGCTGGCGTAGAGCATGCGGCGTCCGGGAGGCGCGTACTCCAGCAGAAAGGCCACGGCGGTGCCCATCTCTCCGCCGGCCGAGAAGCCCTGAATCAGGCGAGCCAGCACGATGAGGGCCGGTGCCCACAGGCCGATGCTGGCGTAGGTGGGGGCGAAGGTGATGATGGCCGTGCCCAACACCATGCTGGAAATGGCCCAGTTCAGGGCCACCCGGCGTCCCAGGCGGTCGGCGGCGGTGCCCAGCACCAGTGCCCCGACCGGCCGCATGGCAAAGCCCACGCCGAAGGTCGCGACAGCCAGGAGCAGCGACACCCACTCCGATTCGGCAGGAAAGAACAGGCGTGCCAGCAGCACCGAGAAGTAGCCATACAGCGCGAAGTCGTACCATTCCAGCATGCAGCCGACGGTGGCGGCGACCACGGCGCGGCGTGGGGTGGCCGGCGGTCGGCCTTGGGGATGTGTCATGCCCGGCCTCCGCTCAGCCCGCTTGCCCGGGGGTGGCACCGGCCACCACCATGCAGGTGTTGCCGGGCTCGACCCGCCCGAATTGGCGCAGGGCATAGACCACGCCGCTGGCCCCTGCATGCAGGATCTGCGGCGCGCGGCCCGGATCGGACAGGAAGTGGATGCGTCCGGCCACCTCGCCTTGCGCCAGGGGCTGACCCAGTTCGACAGCCGGCTCGAACACGCCGGCGTCGCTGGCGATGACATAGGCCCGCGCCCCATCGAGGCTGTGATATTTCAAGGGCGGCGGTTGGGTGGCCTGGGGTTCGTCGGCCAGCAGCCCCCACAGCCGCAGGGTGCGCAGCGTGCCTGCCCGGCATAGCTGCAGCGCCGCCGGGCTGACCACGCCGCGGCCGGCCATCTCCGTGCTGACACAGATCAGTCCTGCCGCCATGGCAGCCGTCACGCACAGGCGGCGATCGCCCAGCGTGTCCATCACCACGCACAGCGGCGCGTCGAACGCCCGCGCGGCGGCCAGGCATTGTTCGAACTGCGCCGGGTCGGGGCTGGGCATGACGATGGTACTGGGCACGATGTCCAGCGATGAGCCGCCTGAATGCAGGCTCAGCAAGGCATCGGCGCGCGGGATCAGGGCGTCATTGACGAAGGCCGCGATCTGTTCGGTCAGGGTGCCGGCATGGTCGCCCGGGAAGACCCGGTTCATGTTCTTGCCGTCAACCGGAGACGTGCGCCGGCCCGCGTTCACGGCCGGCGTATTGATCGCCGGGATGATGATCAGGCGGCCGCGCACGGCTTGCGGCTGCAATTCCCGGATCAGCTCGCCGAGCACGATGGGGCCCTCGTATTCGTCGCCATGGTTGCCGCCTTCGAGCAGCACCGTGGGGCCGTCGCCATCACCGATCACCGCGACTGGCACGCGTACCGTACCCCAGGCGTCTTCGTGGGGGGAGTGCGGGAAATACACAAACCCCACCTGTTTGCCGGGGCGGTCGAAGTCCAGCTCGGTGAAATAGGTGGCCAGGTCACTATTGCGTGCCGCTCTATGCTGGGAGGCTATAGCGGGGCGGCGGCGAAGGCGGTCGGTCGATGGCTTGGCGTCAGGCATGATGTCTCCAGGTATTTTCTTGTGGTCTGCGCTGCATCCTGATGCTAGGCGGGGAGGAGGGCATGCACAAATACCCGATTCCGATACACAATATGCCGTTACGGCATAGCAGGGACCAGCTTCATGGAGCTCAAGCAGTTGCGTTATTTTCTAGGGGTATGCCGGCATGGCAGCATCGCCGAGGCGGCCCGTGCCTTGCACATCGCGCAGCCGGCGCTGTCGCGGCAGATGGCGGCCCTGGAGACCCAATTGGGCGTGAGCCTGTTCACGCGCCTGCCGCGCGGGGTCGCACCCACCCGTGCCGGCATGGCGTTGCAGGCCCATGCCCGGGCGCTGCTGGGAGAGGCGGATCGCCTGGGTGAGCAGTTGCGCCAGGCCGAGCTGGGCATGGCGGGGGTGCTGCGCATCGGGGTCATGCCGGGCTACAGCGATCTGCCCGCCTTGGCGGCCGCCTTGCGCCCCTTGCCGCAGAGTGCGCCCGGCGTGCAGGTTCAGGTCGAATCGCTTTATGCCGCCGAGCAACTGCAACGCCTGCGGCGTCATGAACTCGATCTGGGCATCGTCGCCTGGCGCTCGCCGTTCGACACGGCATTTTGCGGGCTGACCCTGCGGCAGGACCAGATGGGGGTGGCCATGCCGCCCTACTGGCCGCAGGCGCGTCAGCGCTCGGCCTTGTCTCTGCGCGATCTGCGCGGCCAGCCTCTGCTGATGTCGCCGCGTGAACGCTCGCCGGTCCACTATGACAAAGTGCAGCAGGCCTGTTCGGCCGCAGGCATAGACCCGGGTCAATGGCGTCTGGGCGCAGCGGATACGCAAACCACCCTGGGGCTGGTGGCGGCTGGTTTGGGATATGCCATTGCCCCCCTGTCGCTGGCTGATTTCTGGGGCAGCCGGATCTGCTTGCGGCCCGCCCAGGATCTGACGATTCCGTTCACGATGGAGCTGGTGTGGCTGGCGCAGCGCGCCGATCCGCTGGTGGCGCACTTTCTGGAACGCTGGCGCGCCGCCTCTGCGCGGTAGCCGCAGCGGATCAACGCCAGGCCGACAGCGCCGCTTCGATCCGGACGATTTCGCCCGGGTTCAGGCCGGCCTGTTCGTAATAGCGTTGCCGCCCGGCGGTGACTTCGCGTACCCGATCGAGCACGCTCCGGGCGGCGGCCGCGCTGCGCAGGCCAAAGCGCCGGTACTCACTGAGGACATTGTCGAAGGTGCTGGCGCGGCCCTGATCACCGATATGCAGATAGTGCATGGCCGAACCCTCCTGGGTGACGACGTCGAACAGGGGCGAGAGCCGGTAGGCCGGGCCGTTGGCATCCTTCAGAAAACCGGTATTTTTCAGGTGATCGTCGGTGTTGTGCAGGGCCACGTTCAGCGCCATGCGGGCATAAAGTTCCAGCAGGTCCTGTACGGGATGCGACGAGATGCGTCGCAGCACGTCCGCCAGGCGCGCATAAGAATAGGTTGCCCGGCCGCGCGCGCCATCGAGCTCGCGCTTGCCGATGGCGGCCGAGGGGCTGATAAGCGACGCGGCGCTCAGGAAATGCCGGCGCGCCACGCGGGTCGGCTGGCCGGAAGGCGTGGGCAGGAGATGGCGATCGAAACGATGCGTGAGCAGCACCGCGCCCAGGCGTGTTTCAGCCAGCCGGATGGGTGGCACATTCAAGCCGATGTCGCGCGCCATGGACAGGTTGGCGTACTCCACGCGCTGGCGGTCATAGCTGTCGCCCTGGCGGGGGAATTTGGCGATCCACATTTCGCCTTGCTCATCGCACACGATGGTCTTGGGACGGGCGCCGCCGATGTCCCAGGAACTGCCCAGGAGATCCCGGTACAGGCCCTTGGGCTTGATGCCCCGGTCGATGTCCGCGAGCAGGCCCGCCAGGGAGTCGACTTCGCGCATCTCGGGCAGACGGTAGGTCTTGCGCTGGTTCGGCGGCAGCAGGCGGGCGCTGAAGAACAGGGCTCCCACGCCCATGCCGCGCCCCTTGAGCAGGACCTCGTCCTCGGTGACGCGCAGGCCGCCGCTGTCCAGGCGCATGACGTTGCGGCCCCAGGCGTCGGGCGCGGCATCGAACAGCGCGCCCAGCGTCTGGTAGCGACTGGTGGTGTGAAAGCGCTGGCGGCTGTCGATCAAGGGCAGGTTGAGCGGATCCAGCGGGAAGGCACGCCGCTCTTGCACATAGGATTCGACATAGGAAAACTGCGCAAAGAAAGCGTCTTCGTCGCGGTCATCGAGGGTCAGTACGCCGCAAAGCACGGCTTCGCCCTCGATGTCGACGTAGACATAGAGTTCGCTTTCAACGAATTTGTGACGCCGGTTCGCCATGAGGGAAGCTTCCGTGGACTAGAGACGCGTGGGGTCGAGTCGCGAGGTGCTGTCCTGGCGGCGTCCGCGCGCCGGCCGGCGCAAGGCGTCCAGGCGTTTACCCACGCCATCGCTGTCCGGGTCGGCCAGGGCGAAAACCTGGGCCGAGAAACCATACTGCATCAGCGCTTCCAGCAGCAGGGCTGCGGATACGCCACCGTCGCCCCGTTCGAGGCGGCCGATGGTGGCGCGCGACACCCCCAGCCGGGTGGCCAGCATGGACTCGGTTTCGGCGCGACGCAGGCGTGCCGTGCGCAGCCGTTCGCCCAGCATGAGCAAGGCTTCGGTGGTTTCGAAGCTGGCAGCGAGTTTCTTTTTCATGCCTTATTTATAGAACAAAATAGCCGATTTTGCACGATAAATGAGACAGGTATGGAAATAAAAATGACTCATATATGAGTCACTATCATTTTTAATGCTGTATTAATAGTGCATTTATCAATGAATGCACGCGGATGAGTCCGGGCGCAGCAGGCGGGCGCTGAGGATCTGGGCCACGCCGGCTGCCACGCCCAGGCCTGCACCGACCTGCCAGGCCAGGGTGTAGTTGTGCAGCCAGTCGTACAGCAGGCCGCCGCCCAGGGCCCCCGCCACGCTGCCCAGCTGGTGGCTGCTGAAGGCCACGCCGGCCAGCATGGCCTGCCAGCGCAGGCCGAAAGTATCTGCCACCCAGCCCGACACCAACGGCACCACGCCCAGCCACAGAAAACCGATGATGGCTGCGAAGGCGAGGGTGCTGTCCGGCGTGGGCAGCGCGCTGAAGTACCAGATGAAAGCGCCCGAACGCAGCAAATAGATCAGGCCCAGCAGGACCTGTTTGTTGGCGTGCCCCCCGGCCCAGCCGAAGAACAGGCTGCCCAGGACGTTGCTGGCACCGATGAGGGCCAGCGCCTTGGCTGACAGCATGGGATCCATGCCGCACAGATCCAGGTAGGAAGGCAGGTGGGTGGTCAAAAAAACCAGCTGCATGCCACAGACGAAATAGGCCAGCGCCATGACCACGAAAGACAGGTTCCTGAAGGCGCTGGCCAGGGCCTGCTTACCGTTGCCAGCCTCGGGGGCGGCCGCCATCGGCGCCGCAAGCGGCAGGCGGTCGACGCGTCCGGCTACCCAGGCAGCAGGTACCATGGACAGCGCGAGCAGGGCAAACACGGCCGCGCCGATGCGCCAGTCCCAGGCCTGGATCACGGTCTGTCCCAAGGGCGCGGCCAGCACGGTGCCGATCGAGCCGATGCCGGAAACCATGCCCAGCGCCAGGCTGCGCTGGCTGCGTGAAACCGGCCGCGAGGCCGCCGCCAGGGCCACGGCGGTTCCCGTTGCAGCCAGCGCGGCACCGATGAGCAAGCCGGCACTGAGCAGGACGGCAATCAGGCCTTGTGCCAGCGATAGCCAGGCCAGGCCGACCGTATAGAGCAGGGCGCCGCCAACCATCAGGCGCCGGAAGCCCAGCTTCGTCGCCCAGGCACCGGCCAGCGGTTGCAGCAGACCCCAGGTCAGGTTCTGCATCGAAATGGCCAGCGTGAAGTCCGCCACCGACAGGCCCGTATCCTGCGTCAAGGGCGACAGGAACAGCCCCATGCTCTGGCGCAGGCCCATCGCCACGCTGAGCATGAGGGCGGCGCCGATCAGGATCGGCAGGGCGGGACGCAGCGAAGCGAAGGCGGTCATGGAGGACAGGCGCGGGCGGTCTCGGTGCCGGGCAGTGTAGCCTGCCCGTGCTGTGGCGCCAGGTTCAGGCCAGGGCGGCGAAGCGGCGCAGCAGGCTGGCCGACTCGGGGGTGTCGCGCAGGCCATCATAGAGACCCTGCACATCGCGCCCGGCAGCCTGCAAGGCTGGCGCGCGCCGTGCGATGCAACGGCGCAGCAACCCGGGCGTGAATTCCGGGTGGAACTGCACGGACCAGGCGCGCGGCCCATAGCGCAGGATCTGCCGCGCATCATGGGCCGAACGTGCCAGCGTCTGCACTCCGGGAGGCACCTGCAGCACGCTCTGGGTATGGGTCAGATGAGCATGGAAATGCAGCGGAAGCCCGTGCAGCAAGGGGTCGTTCTCAGTCCCGGGCAGGTACTCGATGGTCTGGGTGCCGAGTTCGGGACCGTCAGGGTGATCGTCCACCACGCCACCCAGGGCATGGGCCATGAGCTGGTGGCCATAGCACACCCCCAGCACCGGCTTGCCGGTGGGCAGCAATTCACGCAGCCATTGTGCGCTGCGTTCGCTCCAGGGCAGGCGGTCGGTGACCATCTGCCAGGAGCCGCTCAGGATGGCGCCGCGGAAGGTGTGCGCTGGGGGCAGGGGGTCGTCATCATGGACACGCACGACGTGCAGGGCTTCGCCGGGTAACGCGTCGGCGAACCAGTCGGCTTGTTCGCCAGCCTGGGCCGCCAGCTCGGCAGGCGGGCTGCCCATTTGCACGATCAACAGGGGAAGACGGTTCATCGGAGAAGAGAAACAAGGGGCTGAGAGCGCGCCCGGCCAGACGGGCGCGGCGGAACGCGGCGGTGATGGCGGGCGTGCCTGCGCGGCCCACCCTGCGGCCATCATAGCGGGCCCGTGCCGGTTGCGCGAGGCGCGGCGAGGGGGGAACAATCGTAAGCAGGGCTTACTGTCTGGCCAGGAAATCCGCTGCGGGGGGGATGGGGTAGCAGGAAGTAGCGTTCGCTTACCCCGGGCTGCCGGGCTGCCCTTATCCTGAAAATCATCGGATCGCCGGCTACGCCTGCCGGCGTCAGTGGCGATCCTTTTCAGAAGGAGCCGAGCATGGATACTCTTCGCAAGCCGCAAGCGACGCGCGCGCCCAGGCCGCGCGACGCCGATACCCTGCCGCCGGCCACGCGTGAAGCCGATCAGGCCCGCAGCGGCAAGCTGGGCGCGCAGGCGCCCGATTATGGCGAGCCCCGCCCGAAACGGTTCGACGCCCGCCAGCCGCATCCTGATGGTCCGCAGTATGAAGAAGGCGGCGCCTATCCCGGCGTGCGGCCCGAGGGCAATACACCCGCCGAGGGTCCGCCGCGGGGCGACGCCAGGGGGCTGGGCGAGCAGGTCCGCCAGGCTCTGGTCCACAGCGGTTATCCGGTGGCTGGTGTGAGCGTGCAGGCGCGCCAGGGATGGATCCGCCTGGACGGCAGCGTGCCCGATGCCGCCACCCGCCAGGCCATCCATGGCTGCGTTGAGCAATGCCCTGGCGTGCAGGGCGTGGAGAACCATCTGAGCGTGGCGGCCTGAACCTCGCTCAGGCCTGGGTCAGGCCTGCCTGCGCGGCCCAGGCCTGGCATTCCTGGCGCAGCAACAGGCCCATTTCGAGCCGCCTGTCTGCATCCAGGCGGCTGCTGATCGCGCCGAAGCTGATGGCCACCGAGGTCAGGGCCGAGACCGCAAAGGCGGCGCCGACGCCCGACACCCCTGGCGTGATGCTGTCGACGATTTCCGAGTAACCCTGCTCACGCGTGCGGCGCAAGGCTTTCATGATGCCGTTCGGGCTCAGCCCGGCTTGCGCGTAGGCCGCGGCATGGCGTTCCAGCAGCGCCTGCACTTCCTCATCGGGCAGGGCTGCCATCAAGGCCAGGCCGCCAGCCCCCACGCCCAGCAGGCGCCGTTCACCCTGGTCGATGGTGAATACCTTGACCGGAAACGTGCCAGCCTCGCGCAGCAGGCACAAAGCGTAATCGCCCTGTCGCATCACCAGAAAAACCGTGTCTCCAGACAGACGGGCGAGTTTCTGCGCAAACGGCCGCAGCGCTTCGAGCAAGGGCGGACGGCGCAAGGACGAGAACCCCAGCTGCATCGCATCGACGCCCAGCCGGTAGCGCCGGCTGTCGGCATCGCGCTGCGCGAATTGTTCTTCCACCAGGCAACTGAGCAGCCGATGCGCTGTCGAGCGCTCCAGCGCGGACTCGCGCATCACGCCCTGCAGGTCGATGCCGTCTTCTTGGTGACGGGCCAGCACCCGCAGCAGTTCGAGTGCGCGGCGCATGCTTTGGGTGCCCCCGGTTGTTCCTGGTTTGTTCATATTGTGGGAAATCGTGGATGAATATTTTGTAGTTTAGGAAAGTGTCTGTCTTAATTCAATCCATGGCGTACAAAAAACCCAGTGAGGAGACCATGGAATACAGCACCTTGACCGTAGAGCGGCTGGATGCGATCTGCCGCATCAGCCTGGCGCGCGAATCAGCGCGCAATGCCCAGAGCCAGCAGATGCTTGACGAGCTTGACCACGCCATGCAGGCCGCCGCCGATGACGCGCAGGTCCGCGTGGTGGTCCTGGCCGGACAGGGAGCGCATTTCTCGGCCGGGCATGACTTGAAGGAAGCCCAGGCCAAACGCGCCGATTTCACGGTCGAAGAGCGCTGGGCCTATGAGTCGCAACGCTATTTCGGCTACTGCATGCGGATCTGGGACTTCCCTAAGCCGACCATCGCGCAGGTGCAGGGAGCCTGCGTGGCGGGCGGATTCATGATCGCGAACATGTGCGATCTGGTGGTGGCCAGCGAGGACGCCTTCTTCTCCGACCCGGTCGGCCATACCTTGGCGGCGGCGGCGACCGAGGTGCTGATCCACCCCTGGGTGATGGGGCTGCGCCGCGCCAAGGAGATGCTATACACCGGCGAGAAGGTCGATGCACAGGAGGCGCTGCGCATCGGCATGGTCAACCGCGTGGTACCGCGGGCCGATCTCGACGCCGCCACGCTTGCGTTGGCCGCGCGCATTGCTCAGGCGCCGCCCTTCGGCCTGCATCTGATCAAGCGTTCGCTTAACCGCAGCGCCGACGCCCAAGGCCTGCGCACGGCGCTGTCGGCCCACTTCGATACGCATCAGCTGTCGCACCTGAGCGAGGAGTTCCGCCAGGTCCGCGAGCGGGGTCTGGCGCAGGCGATCACCCGGGGCGGCCAGGGAGGCAAGGCATGAGATCCGCCATGGATGCCTTGCTCGATCCGCAGTCGATCGCCCTGATCGGGGCCAGCGCCGATGCCGGCCGCATCGGCGGCTTGCCCCTGGAGCTGCTGACCCGTTTCGGGTACGCCGGGCAGATCTATCCGGTCAATCCGAAATATGAGGAGGTCTTCGGCCTGCGTTGCTGGCCTGAGATCGAGGCGGTGCCGGGGCCGGTCGATCTTGCCGTGCTCGCGATTGGCGCGTCCGACGTCACCGCCATGTTGCAGCGCTGCCATGCGCAGGGGGTGCGCGCGGCCATCGTCTATGCCGCCGGGTTTGCCGAAGCGGGCGAGGCCGGTGCCCGCTTGCAGCAAGCGCTCGAGGCGTTCGCCGCGGAAAGCGGCATGGCGATTGCCGGCCCGAATTGCATGGGCTTCGCCAATCTCAACACGCAGGCGCATACGGCCTTTGCCTCGGTCTTTAAAACCGCGTCAATGCAGCAAGACGCAGGCAGCATCAGTCTGCTGACCCAAAGCGGCAATGTCTGTGCCGCGGTCTATGCCATCGGACGCCGCCTTGGCTTGTCTTTCGCGCACTTCATCAACACGGGAAACGAGGCCTGCATCGATTTCTCGCGCTATCTGGAATACCTCGCGCAGGATCCGGGTACTGGCATCGTGCTGGGGTATATCGAGCAGTTGCGCGATGGTCCGCGCTTTGTACGCGCTTGCCAGAGCCTGGCGCGCCAGGACAAGGTGCTGATCGCACTCAAGGCCGGCACGACCGAAAAAGGGGCCCAGGCGGTGCGTTCGCATACCTGCGCGCTGGCGGGTGACCGGCGCGTGTATGCCGCGGCATTCGAGCAGCTCAATGTGATCCAGGCCGACGACTTTGCGCAGATGGCGGCGATTGCCAGCCTGGCGCAGCTGCGCGGACGCAGTGCCGGGCGGCGCGTGGCCGTCATCACCATGTCCGGGGCGTTGGGCGCGATTCTGGCGGACAAGTTCATCGAGGCCGGCCTGTCGCTGCCGGATCTGCCGCCCGATCTGCAGGCCCGCCTGCGGGCAGGGATTCCGGATTACGGCATGGTGGGCAATCCGGTCGATGTGACCGGCAACGTGGTCAACGATCCTCACTTTGTGCGTACCGTGCTGGACGCCCTGGCGGGCTCGCCGGCCATCGATACGGTCGTGGTCTACGCGCCGGGTTACATGCTGGATCGCATGGCCGACGCGCTGGCGGAAACCGCCGCCGCGCATCCCCGGCTGCTGGTGGCGATCGATACCGGCGTGGCCCAGTGCCGCGACCGTTTGCGCCAGGCCGGCGTGGCAGTGTTCGATGATCTCGGGCTGGCTGTCAGCAGCCTGGCGCCATACCTGCGTTGGTGCGACCGCCGTTTACGTCCTTTCCTCGCGGGTACGCCTGCGGCAGGAACCGGTGACGGCGTCGCGGTGCGTCTGCCGTGCAGCGAAGCGGCCGCCCGTGACTGGCTGACGGCGTTCGGCATGCCTGCCCAACGCGTAGCCTGCGCGAGCAGCGTCGAGCAGGCCGTTGCCCAGGCGCGCGACCTGGGCTTTCCGCTGGCCATGAAGATCCTCAGCCCCGATATCGCACACAAGACCGATATCGGGGGGGTGGTGCTCAATGTGGGCGACGAGGCCGGTGTACGGCACGCCTTCGATACGCTCATGCAGGCCGGCGCCCGTCAGGCGGGCGCGCGTCTGGAA
>JAEWJD010000381.1 GCA_023386765.1 Pseudomonadota bacterium
TCGCGGGTGGGGGGGGGGGTGGGCCTCCTGATAAGAGATTCCCGGGCGGGCGGCAGGGTCGGGGCAACCGCCCGGGGAGAGTCGTGGAGATACCGGATCATTCTCGAAAGCGTGGCGCCTCCTGTCCAATATCGAATCCCTTGTGTTGAAGTTGGTGCAGGATATCGAGGGCCGGTGGCGGCAAGGAGGGCGGCCGCCAGATCGCAGGGCGTGCCGTGCGCAACGGCTTGGCCGTCGCGGTTAGAATAAGATTGGTTTTCCAACAAGGATTTTCGTCATGCGCCATTGATGCCGCCGTCTCCCCGACGGCCAGTCTCCACCTACCCCTCATCGAGCAGGGGGAGCTCTTGGCATCCCTGGAATGACACATGACGAATCCTTTTCTCACGCTGGAAGGCGTGTCCTGCGTTCTGCCGGACGGCAGAACCCTGTTCTCCGATATCAACGAACATTTCGACCAGCGCCCCACCGGGCTGGTCGGGCGTAACGGCGGGGGCAAGTCGATGCTGGCGCGCCTGCTGGCGGGCCAGCTGGAACCCAGCGCAGGGCGTTGTCTGCGTTCAGGCAAGGTGTTCTATCTTGCGCAGCAGATCGCGCCGGCGCCGCAGGCGACGGTCGCGGCATTGGCCGGCCTGCAGGCACCGCTGGCCGCGCTGGCGCGCATTGAGGCTGGCAGCAGCGACCCCGATGACTTCGACTGTCTGGGCGAGCGTTGGGATCTGGCCCAGCAATTGACCCAGGCGTTGCAATGCGCCGGTCTGGGACATCTGGACGCAATGACGCCGGCCGCGTGCCTGAGCGGCGGCGAGGCGATGCGCGTCAGTCTGCTGGCGGCCGAGCTGTCCGGCGCAGATTTCCTGGTGCTCGATGAGCCCAGCAACCATCTGGATGCCGCGGCGAGGCGCGCCCTGATCGAGCAATTGCAGGCCTGGCGCGGCGGCCTGCTGCTGGTCAGCCACGACCGGCAGTTGCTGCAGACGATGACGCGCATCGTGGCGCTTTCGTCATTGGGCCTGCGCAGCTATGGTGGCAATTTCTCGTTCTATGAAGCCTGCCGGCAACAGGAGCGCGAGGATGCCTTGGCCGAACTGGCCCAGCGCAAGCAGGAGCGCCGGCGCCAGGAGCAGGGGCTGCGCGAGCAGCAGGCGCGTCAGGCGCGGCGTCAGGCCCGCGGGTATCGCCAGGCCCAGCAGGCCAATCAGGCCAGAATTCTGCTGGACCGCCAGAAAGAACGCAGCCAGGATGCAGCCGGAAAACGGCAGCAACAGCAGACCGCCGCACGCGCGCAGTGGACGCAGCGCGTTCAGACCGCAGCGCAACGCGTCGCCGACGAGGCCGAGATCGTGCTGCATACCTTGCCGGGGGCAGCCTTGGCTGTGCGCCAGGTGGCGGTGCTGGCGCAGGCGGTGTTACCGGGAGTGCGCGGTGCGACACGCTGCATCGACCTGGCTCTGCAAGGGCCACAGCGTATCGGCGTGAGCGGGCCCAATGGCTGCGGTAAATCAACCTTGTTGAGGGTGTTGGCGGGACGCCAGGCACTCTTGCAGGGGCAGCGCCGTTGTTGGGTGCCCGGGCTGTATCTGGACCAGCGTATGGACAATCTGGCGCCGCATGTCTGTGTGTTGGAGCAGCTGCAAGCGGCCAATCCTGGTGCTTCACAGAGCGATGTGCGGCTGTGGCTGGCGCATCTGGGCCTGGATGCACGGCAGATTCAGGTTCCCAGCGGCAGGCTCAGCGGTGGCGAACGCGTCAAGGCCGCGCTGGCTTGTGTGCTGTATGCGGATCCTCCGGCCCAATGGCTGCTGCTGGATGAACCCGGCAATCACCTGGACCTGGCGTCATTGGCGGCATTGGAAACCCTGTTGCGTCATTATCCGGGGGCATTGATGGTGGTGTCGCATGATGAGACTTTCCTGGAACGCCTGGCACTGACGCATCGCCTGCGTGCTGACGAGGCCGGCTGGCGGCTGCTGCCCTCTTAGGGGGCGGGCTCAGCTGCCAGAGACGTCCAGACTGGTGGCGGCCTGCTGCGCAATGGCCAAGGCGTGGTCGGCACTTTCGCCGTCTTCGAGATGCCAGAGCGCGGACAGGCCGCTCCAGGCGAGCACCCATTGGAGCAGGCGCTGCGGTTGCAGCGCGGCGGCCTCGCTGACCTGTTGCAGGCGCGCGCCGAAGGCCTGGCGAACCAGCAGGGTGGCGCCCTCCGGGTTGCAGAACAGGTTGGCATAGTCGAAACCACGCTCGCCATACAGACCTTTGGGATCGATGGCCAGCCAGCCGGCGGCGCCGAAATCCAGCAGGTTGCCATGATGCAGGTCGCCGTGCAGGGCGACGGGGTCGCGCGCGCTGTCCAGCAAGGTCTGCGCGGTCCGTGCGCTGCGTGCCAGCAGCGCCGATTGGGCGGCGCCGTTCTGGATGAGCGGGGCAAACCACTGCGTCAGGGGGGTAAGGGCGGGCCGGGGCGTGGCGCGCGCTTGATGCAACTGCGCGGCGGCCGCACACAAGTGTGCGGTGGCGTGGTGGTCGTCACCCTCGATCGCCATATGGGCGAGGCTTGTGCCGTGGGGGGCACGCGCCATCAGCAAGGCGTGCGCGTCGTGGGCGAATACCGGCGCCGCGCCGGCGCCCGCCCACCAGGCCATCAGTGCGCCGGCCTGTTGTTCCGGCGGGTCTTCAGACAGCTTGAGCATGGCGGGCTGGCCGCGCCAGCGCACCGGTTGCAGGCAGCCGGTGCGCGAACGCCGCATCGTGCCGTCCGGGGTGAGGCGCCAGCGCCGCAGGTAGTCGTCGAGCATCAGGCGGTCCGAGCGGCGACGGTGGCCAGCAGATCATCGGGGTGGACCATCAAGGCGCGGGCGCGTTGGCGGTGCCGGTCCATGTTGAGCACACCCTGCCAACGCGGCGCTTCGCGCAATTCTTGCCAGAGCGATGCGAGCTGGCGGCAGTCGGGCGCGAGACCGTCGGCCCATTGGCTGGCATAGGCCAGGCTGGCCGGCGCACTCAACAGTTGCATACGGCTGGCGGGGTTCAGCCCTGGCAGCGTGTCGGGGTCAGGAGGCGCATCGCTGCAATAGAGCACCCGCGTGGCGAGGGTTTGGGCCTGCGTCGGTAGCTGGTGCAGGCTGCGTCCGCGCAGGCTCACCAGGCCCTGTTGGCTGGCGAAGGCATAGTCGCGATCCGGTGCGGCACCGGCCAACAAGCGCAAGCCTCGCAATAGGCGCGGCAGGTCGGTGGTGGCAGCGTCCAGCGAGGCCTTGGCCTCAACAATGAGGGCGATGTTCCAGGATGATGTCGTCTCCTGGCCCGGGTCATCACGGCGCAGGAGCACGGCATCCCACTCGGTCTTGGCATGGTCGGTGGCTCGCGCCAAGGCGGCTGGCACGCGCAGGGAAGTGACGACGCGGTACCTGCCCGGATTGCCGTGGTCGAGGTAGTCAGCCAATGCCTGCAGCGCCTGGGCCGCGCGGATTTCGACGGCCAGACCGCGCTCATGGGCGAGCTGTGCCTGGGCGGCCGCAGCGGGGCTGCCGGGCCGTGGCCCCTGGCGCTCGCGCAGCGCTTCGTAGCGCAGCACGTCATCCTGTCGGGCCAGACGCTGCAGGCGTTGCAGTCGTTCGAGTGCTTCGTCATGGGCCAGCTGTGACAGGGTCTGGCCCAGCAAGGGGTCCGATGCCGTGCTCGGCAGGCCGTCGAGTTCGGCGAGTACGCCGGCCACGGCCTGCCAGTCTTCCCGGCCGGCTTGCGTATGCAATCGCGCCAGCGCCTGCTGCAGGGCAGGCGGGCCGTGGCGCGGTGGCTTGGCCGGATGCGCCACGGCATCGATCCGGGTGCGCAGGCGGCGGCGGTCGCTGGCCTGTTGGCGCTGCAGCGCGAGATAGTCGCGCAGGGTCTGCGAACGCTGCTCCAGCAGCAGGGCCTGGAAAGCCGGCTCGCCGCCATGGGGCGTGAGCGCCTCGTGGATAAGCTCGGCCAGCGCCTGGCAGAAGATCTGCGCCAGCGCTTCGTCCGCCTGCGCTTCGGTATCGCCCTTTTGCAGGGCGGCGATGCAGCGCGCCAGCCTGGCAGCGGGCTGGCGCGAGGCGGTCGCCGCGGTCGCCGCGGCCGGCACGGCGGTTGCGCCGGCATAGCGCCGGGGCAGCGCTTGGAGAAAATCGGCGAGAAGGCGGGTGTGGTCAGGCATGGCGGGGGCGGGTCACGGCCGTCCGGGCGGCGGCCGGGCGTCAGGCTGTGATGGTAGCCTGCGCCCGGGCTCCGGGCCAGCCGCCGGCCGCCTCAGCCCACGCGCTGCGCCAGCTCCGGCGAGCGCAACGAGTCCTCGTAGGCGCGGCGCAGTGTATCGGGATCGGCCTGGCCGGCGGCGATCTGGTTGAGTGCCGCCTTCATGGACGCCATTGCGCCACTGGCGTTCTCGAGCAGACTCTGGACATAGCTGTCCAGAGTGCTGTCCAGCTCGGTGGGTTCGACCAGGTCGGTTAGAAAGCCGATACGCAGCATTTCCTCGGCGTGGATGGTGCGCGCGGTGAGAAAGAGCTTCTTGGCCGCCGGCAAGCCGAGGTTGGCCACGTAGCGGCGTAATCCGCCGGGGTAGTAATGCAGCCCGAAGCGGGCGGCCGGCATGAACAGGCGGCTGCCGCGTACCCCGATGCGAATGTCGCAGCACAGCGCCAGATCCGTGGCGCCGCCATAGACGCTGCCGTTCAGGGCGCCGATGACGGGAATGGGCAGGGTTTCCAGCGTATCGAGCAGGCGCTCGAAACGGTCATCCAGTTCATGGCGGATGGCCGCCAGGGTGTAGCCCGAACTGAATGTCTGGCGGCCGCTGCCGGTCAGCACCAGCACGCGCACCTGCGGATCGGCGGCCACGCGGGCCAGGTGCGCCTGCAGGACAGGCAGGTCGGCCGGGTCCAGGCGGTTGTGCTGGCGGGGCCGGCACAGACGCAGCCGCGCCAGCGGCCCTTCGATTTCCAGTTCCGGCGCGCGGTCGGTATCTTGTTGCATAACGGTTTCCGGTGGGCGGGGCATCAGGCCGGCCCCATGAGCAGGTCGGGCAGCCAGGTGGCAATGGCAGGGAAGATGGCCAGCAGCACGATGAACAGCAGCATGATCATCACGAAAGGCAGGGATCCCCACATGACTTCGCGCAACGGCACCTCGGGGGCCACGCCGCGTATCACGAAGAGGTTCAGGCCCAGCGGCGGATGGATCAGGCCGATCTCCAGGTTGATGGTGAGCATCACGGCGAACCACACCAGGTCGATCTCGCTTTGCTGCAGTACCGGCAACATGATGGGCATGCTCATCAGGATGACGGACACGGCAGGCATGAAAAAACCGGCCAGCAACAGGAACAGATTGAGCACCAGGATCAGCTGCCAGTGGGTCAGTTGCCAGCCGAACATCCAGTCGGCCACGCTCTGCGTCACGTAGAGATACGACATCATGTAGGCATACAACGCTGCCGCGGCGATGATGAGCAGGATCATGCTCGACTCGCGGGTGGCGTCGCGCATGATGGCCCAGAGGTCTTTCAGGCGCAGCGAGCGATACACCACCGCCACCAGCACCAGGGCCAGGAAGGCGGCAATGGCTGCCACTTCCGAGGGCGTGGCGAAGCCGCCATACATGAAGACCGTGACTGCCACGATGATGCCCAGGAAAGGCAGGGTGCGCAGCAGGCCGGACAGCTTTTCGGCCAGCGTATACGACTCCAGCGGTGGGGCCTGATGCGCGGCGATGGCGCGCTTGAGACCGTTGCGGCTGGCGAACCAGGCATAGACCGCAAACAGCAGGATCAGCGCCAGCCCGGGGATCACGCCGGCCAGGAACAGGCGCGCGATGGAGGTGTGGGTGACGATGCCGTAGATGATGAAGGTGATGGACGGCGGGATCAGGATGCCGAGCGTGCCGCCGGCGGCGATGGCGCCCGTGGCCAGGCGCGCCGGCACGCCCCGCTTGAGCATTTCCGGGATGCCGACCTTGCCGATGGCCGCCGCCGTTGCCGGGCTGGAACCGCACATGGCGGAGAACAACCCGCAACCGAAGATGTTGGCGATCACCAGGCCGCCCGGCAGTCGGCACAGCCAGCGATGCAGCGATTCGTACAGGTCGCGTCCGGCGCGCGACATGCCGATAGCCGCGCCCAGCACCACGAACATGGGCAGCGTCAACAGGGCAAAGTTGGAGAGTTCGCCGATGAAGGTCTTGGCGACCGCCTGCAGCGCGCCCGGATCGCCGAAGATCGCCAGAAAGCCGATGGCCACGGCGGTCAGGCCGAAGGCGATGGGGATGCCCGAGAACAGCACCACGAAGGTGATCACGAACAGCCAGGCGCCGATTTCCAGTTCAGTCATAGCGTTTCTCCAGGGGCAGGGCGGCGGCCGCGTTGTCGCGGCGCAGGCAGGGCCAGCGCATCTCCACCAGATATTGCAGTGCCGTCAGGCCCATCCCCAGCGGCACGGCGGCATACTTGGGCCAGACCAGGGGTTGCCACACGCCCAGGGCGCGTTCGCCGCTGCGGTAGGCATCGACCGCCATCAGCAGTCCGGACCAGGCCAGGTAGAGGCAGACCGCCACGCCGACGGCCTGAGCCGTGAAACGCAATACCTCGCGGGCCCGGCCGGGCAGGATGTTTTCCAGCAATTCCATCTTGACGTGGCCGCCCGTGTAGAGCGTGTAGGGCGAGCCGAGGAAGATGGCGATCACCATCATCTCGATGCTCATTTCCAGTTCCCAGGAGTTCTGGTAGCCCATCCCGCGCACCAGAACCATCCATGTCAGCACGCCGATGGCCGCCAGCAGCAAGGCGGCCGCCACCATGGCGCAAGCCATGCTGCAGCGTGTGATCCATTTTCCAAGCGTTGTCACCCCGGTCTCCTTGCGTTGTGAATGACGATGCCAAGCCGTGCCGGCGCTCAGGGTTTGCGGGATTGCTCCAGGGCTTGCAGCAGGTCCTTGGCCGCCGGGCTGATACTGGCGTACTCGGGCCAGGCGGTGCGCTTGGCGAGGGCCAGCCACTGGTCGAACTCGGCCTGGGTCATGGTGTGGATCTTGGCGCCAGCCTTGCCGAAGGCGGCCAGGGTTTCCTGCTTGACCTTGACCTGCTCGGCGTTGAAGGCCTGCTGGGTGCTGGCGGCGGCTTGCTCGAGGGTTTTCTGTTGTTGCGGCGTGAGCTTGTTCCAGACCCGCATTGAGATGGCCAGCGGTTGGAAGACCACGAAGATGGTGTAGTCGCCGCCGATGGTGGCGTACTTGGTCTGTTCGTACAGGCGCATGCTGACGAAGGTCTCGTACGAAGTCATCAAGCCGTCGAGCACGCCGGTCTGCAAGGCGTTGTACAGCTCGGTCGAGGGCATGGAGAACACGGAGGCGCCGGCGCTCTTGAGCATGGTGTCGATGGTGCGGTCGGCGCCACGCATCTTCAGCCCCTTGACGGTGTCGGGCGCGCCGATTTCGCGTTCCCGGTTGGCGATGCCGCCTTCGGTCCACCACCAGGTCAGCAGGTGAAAGCCGTTGGCCTCGCACAATTCCTGCAGTTTCTTCTCGAAGGGCGATCCCTTGAGCTGCATGGCATCGTCGACACTGCTGACGGCGCCGGGCAGGATGGTCACCGACAGCTCGGGCACCTTGCCCACGCCGTAGATCAGCGGAAAGATCGCCAGGTCGACGGTGCCGTCCTGCAGAGCGTCGATCTGTTTGACGGGATTGCTGATCAGCGAGGCGCCCGGATAGATCCGGAACTTAAGCGCGGGGTCCAGACGGCTGGCTTCGGCGGCAAAGGCCCGGGCGCCTTCATCGCGCCCATCGCCGCGCGGCCATTGGTGCGAGAGCTTCATGGTCTGGGCCTGGACGGCGGCGCAGGCCAGCATCAGCAAAGGGGCGGCCAGCAGGCGGGAAAGATTGCGTTTCATGATGTGTCTCCTCAGGGGCGTTGTTATCGCGGCGTGTCGGCGCACGCCTGGTGTTGGAAAACGACGCGGTCGGCGCACAGCGCGTCGATGCGCGCGGCGGGCAGACCATAGGCTTGCAGTACCTGGCGGGTATGCTGGCCGAAGAGCGGGGGCGCGCTGCGCACGCTGCCTTCAGCCAGCGCCTGCATGGTGATAGGCAAGGCCAGTTGGCGGATTTCGCCCAGTTCCGGATGCTGGGCGGTTTCCACCATGCGGCAGTGTTGCACCTGCGGGTCCTGAAAGACATCGGCCAGGTTGTTGATGGGGCCGGCCGGGATGCCGCGCGCGATCATTTCGCGGGTCCAGTGCATGCGGGTGTTGCCGCGCAGGCGGCTTTCGATCAAGGCTTTCAGCTCGTCGCGATGTTGCATGCGTTCGGCGTTGCTGAGGTAACGAGGGTCCTGCGGCGCGTCTGGCAGCTCCAGCAGTTCGCACAGCCGCAGCCACATGTCCTGGGTGGCCGGAGCGAGGTTCAGCGGGCCGTCGGCGGTCTCGAAAACGCCGTAAGGTGCGATCACGGGGTGTACGTTGCCGGTGGGTTGCGGCACTTCCTGCAGGCTCAGGTAGCGCTGGCCCTGTACGCTCAGCAGCCCCACCAGGCTGGCCAGCAGAGACGTCTGCACCTGTTGGCCGCGGCCGTCGCGCTGGCGTTCGATCCAGGCGGCCAGCACACCCATGGCGGCCCACATGCCAGAGGTCAGATCGCCGATGGCCACGCCCACGCGGGTCGGGCCGCTCTCGGGCATGCCGGTCACGCTCATCAGGCCCGAGTAGCCCTGCGCGATCTGGTCAAAGCCGGGCCAGTTTCCGGCTGGGCCGCTGCTGCCGAAACCGGTGATGGCGGCGTAGACCAGACCGGGCTGTTCGGCGGCCAGGCTCTCGTAGCCCAGGCCCATTTTCTCCATCGTGCCCGGTTTGAAGTTCTCGACCACGATATCGGATTTCAGTGCCATTTCGCGCAGCAAGGTCAGGCCGTCGGGATGCCGGAAGTCCAGCCCCAGGCCGAGTTTGTTGCGATTGCTGCGCAGGTAATAGGCGCTGACGCCGCGATCGAAGGGGCCCCACTGGCGG
>JAEWJD010000415.1 GCA_023386765.1 Pseudomonadota bacterium
CGCCGGCGCGCCACCACGATAACCACACAAGGGGACAAGACATGACAACCATCACCCGCGGCCTGGCCGCCCTGCTTGCCGGCTGCCTGCTGGTCGCTCCCGCGCTGGCCGCCGATCCCTGGCCCAACCGGCCGATCCGGCTGATCGTGCCCTTTCCGCCGGGCGGCACCACCGACGTGCTGGCGCGCACGCTGGCCGAACCGCTGGCCAAGCAGCTGGGCCAGACCGTCGTGGTCGAAAACCGCAACGGTGCGGCGGGCCGTATCGGCAGCGAGTTCGTCATCCGTGCCGACCCGGACGGCTACACGCTGGGCATCGCCACCGTCAGTTCGCACGCCGTCACGCCGGTGGTGTATAGCGGCATCAACTACGACCCCGTGCGAGACCTGGCGCCGATCACCCGGCTGGCGTCGGTACCCAACGTGCTGACCGTCGGGCCCGCCGTGCCGGCGCAGGACCTCGCCGGCTTCGTGGCGTTGCTCAAGGACAAGCCCAACACCTATACCTACGGTTCGGCCGGCGCCGGTTCGGAAGCCAACATGATGGGCGAGCTTTTCAAGCTCAGTACCGGCACGCAGATGATGCATGTCCCGTATCGCGGCTCCAGCCCTGCGCTGCAGGATGCGCTGGGCGGACAGATCGCCGCCGTGTTCGACAACCTGCCGTCGTCGCTGCCCTTCATCCGCAATGGCGACCTGAAGGCGCTGGCCGTGGCCTACCCGACCCGTCTGGAGGCCCTGCCGGACGTACCGACTTTTGCCGAAGCCGGCATTCCGGAGGTCAATGATGCCTCCTGGTTCGGCCTGGTCGCGCCGGCGCGCACCCCACCGGAAATCGTCGACCGGATCCAGCAGGCGGTGGCACAGGTGCTGCAAATGCCGCAGGTGCGTGACAAACTGGCCGGGTTTTCCGCCGTGCCCGTAGGCAACCGTCCGGAGGTCTTCGCCGCCGAACTGCGGGCCGAAATCGACAAGCAGCGCGTCACGGCGCAACGCGCCGGCATCACGCTGAACTGAAAGGAGCCTCTCATGCCCGCCTACCGTGTGCTGGTCGGCCAGCTGTTCCAGGAAACCCACGGCTTCACGCCTGTCCTCACCCCGCTGGAAGCCTTCGAGATCGAGCGAGGCGAAGCCATGCTGCAAGCCAATGCCGCCGCTGACTCGGTGCTGGGCGGCATCCTGCGCACGCTGCAAGAGGAAGACTGCGAAGCGGTGCCGACCCTGGCGGCCCGCGCGCGCCCCGGCGGGCGGGTCGAGGACAGCGCCTATGACGCGTTGCGCGCGCCGCTGCTGGCGCGTGCAGCGCAGGGCGGCTTTGACGCCATCGCACTGTGCCTGCACGGTTGCATGCAGACGCAATCCCTCGACAGCGCCGAAGCCGACTTGCTGGCAGCGTTGCGCGCGCAGGTGGGCCCCGATCTGCCCATCGTCGCGGGCTTTGATCTGCACGCCCACGCGATTGCCCCGATGCTCACGCAGCTGGACTTTGCCTCGGCCTACAAAACCAATCCCCATGCCGACGCCGCCGCAACCGGCCAGCGCGTGGCACGAGAACTGCTGCGCCAATTGCGCGGCGGGCCGCGGCCACAAGGCTTCTGCGTGCACGTGCCGATGCTCACGCGGGGTAATGACGAAACCGCCCACGGGCCGCTGGCCCGGCTGCACGAGCAGGCCAGCCAGGCCGTTCAAGCCGACCCCGGGCTGCTCGATGTCTCGATCTTCAACGTCAACCCCTTCATCGATGGCGTCGACGTCGGGCAGACCGTCCTGGCCTATGGACTGGGCCAGGCGGCCGGACGCGCACGCCAGCTCGCGCTGAGCCTGGCCGGTGCGCTCTGGGACGAGCGCGACGCCTTTGTGCATGCCTTGCCCGATGTCGATCAGTTGCTGGCACGCCATCGTGACAGTGCCTGTCTGACGCTGGGCGACTTCGGCGACCGCGTATTGGCCGGCGGCCCCGGCGACAGCCTGCATGTGCTGGAACGCGCACTGGCGGGCAGCCCGCGGCGCATCGCGGCCATCGTCACCGACCCACAGGCGCTGGCAGCCTGCCAGGCCGCCGGCCTGCAGGCCGAACTGACCCTGACCGCCGGCGGCGCCTACAGCCCGGATTGCGCCCCCCTCGCCCTCAACGGCCGGGTCACGGCCCTGGGCGACGGCGTGTTCCGCAACCGCGGCACCTTCATGCGCGGCGCCACGCTGCGCCTGGGCCCGCATGCCGTGCTGAGCCACCCGCGCTACGAACTGCTCATCACCCAGGACGCCGTCATGTCGCAGGATCCCGGTTGCTATCTGGATGCCGGCATCGACCTCGCAACCTGCCAGTTGATCGTGGCCAAGTCCGGCTACCACTTCAAACTGGCCTTCGACACGCTGGGGGCCTGCGATTGCGCCGAAACCCCTGGCCTGACGGGCTACCACCCGCAACGCCTGCCGTTCGAGCGCGCCCGCCCGCTCTATCCGCTGGATCGGCCCGACTACCAGGCCCGCGCCATCGCGCTGACGCGGCCGTGAATCGGCGCCGGCTTGCGGTATCCTGCCCCGGTTGCCGCCAGCCGGCGGCAGACCAACCGGGTACGGGAGCAAGCCACCATGCCAAGAATCGGTGCGGACCTGCGTGAACTTCGACGGCGACGCGGCCTGGGCATCCGAGAAGTCGCCGCCAGATCGGGCGTCTCGCACGCCTCCATTTCGCTGATCGAGCGCGACAAGATCAGCCCGTCGCTGGACACCCTGGCCGCCGTGCTCGACGCGCTGGGCAGCACCATCGTCGGCTTTTTCTCCAACAGCCGGCTGCTGGTGGCCGAATCGCCGTTCTACGGGCCGGACGAACTGCCCGAGATCGGCAATGCCAACGCCATCTCGTATCGCATGATCGGCAGCCGCTACGCCAACCGCGCCATGCTGATGATGCGCGAGCACTACGCGCCGGGCGCCGATACCGGCGAACTGTTCAGCCACAACGCCCAGGAGGCCGGCCTGGTCACACAGGGCGCGGTCGAAGTGACCGTCGGCGACAAGATCCGCGTGCTGCAGGCCGGCGAAGCCTACTATTTCGACAGCCGCGTGCCGCATCGCTTTCGCAATGCCCACGACGGCCCGAGTGAAATCGTCAGCGCCGTCACCCCGCCCACCTACTGACCCCCGGCCGGGACGCTTGCCGTCAAGGCTGCCTCTCACGTACACTTGTATTAACATCAATACAACATGACAGGAGCGAGACATGAAGATGGCACACTGGCTGGCTGGCGGCACCTTGATGGGCGCAATGGCCCTGAGCCCGGCCTGGGCGCAAAGCGATGTGATCAAGCTGGTGGTAGGCGCACCGCCCGGAGGCACCACGGATACCGTGGCTCGCAGCATTGCCCAGCACATGGCCAAGGATCTGCAGCGCACCGTGCTGGTCGAGAACAAACCCGGCGCGGGCGGCAACATCGCCGCCGACCAGGTCGCCAAGAGCAAGCCCGACGGCAATACGCTGCTGGTGACCTTCACCGGCTTCTCCATCAATGCCTCGCTCTATCGCAAGCTGCCCTTCGATCCGGTGCGCGACTTCACCCCGGTCAGCATGCTGGCCACCGTGCCCAGCGTGCTGGTGGCGCACAAAGACTTCCCGGCCAATGACATCCCTCAGTTGCTGGAGACGGTCAGGGCGCATCCCGGCAAATACACCATGGCGCTGGGCGCAGTCGGTTCCTCGCTGCATATGGCCGGCGAACGCATGAAGATGCTGGCGGACCTGGACATCCTGAACGTGCCCTACAAGGGCACCTCGCCCGCCATCGCCGACCTGCTCGGCGGCCAGGTCGACATGATGATGGCCAGCTCGCTCAATGCCCTGCCGCACATCAAGAGCGGTTCGCTCAAGGCGCTGGGCGTGACCAGCCCGAAGATGCTGCCGCAGTTCCCTGGCGTGGCGCCCATCGGCGATACCATCGACGGTTTCGAATCCAACGCCTGGTTCGCCCTGTTCGGCCCGGCCGGCCTGCCGCCGCAGACGCTGCAAACGCTCAATGCCGCTGCGCGCAAGGCCGTGGCCACGCCCGAGTTCCGCAAACTGCTGGAAAATGAAGCTGCCAGCGCCGTCAGCAGCAGCCCCGAGGAGCTGGGCGAATTCGTGCGCCAGGACATCGACCGTTACGCCGAAATCGTCAAGCACACTGGCGCCACGGTCGATTGAACCCCCTACCCGGAGTCCCCGTGGCCGATAGCCCGCTACCCCTCTATCACAAGGTCTACCTGCTGTTGAAGCAGCGTCTGCAGGCCGGCGGTTTCGCACCGCTGGCTGCGCTGCCCGGGGAAAACGCCCTGGCAGCCGAGTACGGCGTCTCGCGCCTGACGATACGCCGCTCGCTCGAAGCCCTCGAAGCCGAAGGCCTGATCGAGCGGCGTCAGGGGCGCGGCACCTTCGCTGCCGAACAGGCAGTGCTTTCGGCACCGCAGCAGAGCACGGATATCGACACCCTGATGGCGCACCTGGCGCGCATGGGCATGCAGACCCAGGTCACGCTGCTGACGCTGGAGACACTGGCCGCGCCGCCGCAGGTGGCCGCGCAGCTGGAGCTGCCTGCCGCCGCACAGGTGCAGCGCGCCGTGCGCGTGCGCAGCCACCAGGGTCTGCCCTTCTCCTACCTGACCACCTATGTCCCGCAGGCCATCGCCCAGCGCATCACGCGTGAAGACCTGGTCGGCAAGCCGCTGCTGGCGATCTTCCGTGACCTGGGCGTGCAGGTCGCGCGCGCCGAACAGTCCATCTCCGCCGTGCTGGCCGAGCCGCAGGTGGCGGCCGCGCTGGACGTACCGGTGGGTTCGGCCCTGCTGAGCCTGCATCGCCTGGTGCGCGACGCCGACGACCATCCGGTGGAGTGGCTGCACGCGCTCTATCGGCCCGACCGCTACGAATATCGCATGGACATGCAGGCTCACGACACGCCCGGACAGCCTGCCTGGCTGCCGGCCGGCACCTCCTCATCCTGATTTGACGCGCCCTTCATGACTGCCCAGACCCTCGCCCAGAAACTGCTCGCAGCCGCGGCCGGCCGCGATGCCGTGCATCCCGGCGAGATCGTCACCTGCAAGGTCGATCTCGCCATGTTCCATGACTCGAGCGGCCCGCGCCGCCTGCAGCCCATGCTGCAAGAACTGGGCACGGGTCTGTGGGACCGCTCGAAGGTGGTCCTGGTGATGGACCATTACGTGCCGGAAGCCGACGACGAGTCGCGCCGCATCGTACGTATCGCGCGCGACTGGGCCCGCGAACAGCAATTGCCCCACGTGTACGATTCGGTGGGCATCTGCCACGTGGTGCTGCCCGAGCACGGCCATCTGCGGCCCGGCATGTTCTGCGTCGGCGGCGACTCGCATTCCCCGACGGGCGGGGCCTTCGGCGCTTATATGTTCGGCGTCGGCAGCACCGAGATGCTGGGCGTGGTGACCAGTGGCGAAATCTGGATGCGCGTGCCCGAAACGCTGATGATGTGCTGGCACGGCCGCCTGTCGCCCGGCGTGATGGCCAAGGACATGATGCTCTACCTGATCGGCCGCTACGGCATGAATGGCGGCCGCTACCAGGCCGTGGAGTTCTGCGGTGAGGCCGTCAGTGCGCTGTCCATGCGGGAACGCATGACGCTGTCCAATCTCTCGGCTGAACTGGGTGCGCAGGCCGGCCTGATCGCCCCCGATGCCGTCACCCAGGCCTATCTGCAAGAGGTCGGCGCGCCGGCCGGCGATATCGGTCATTGGCACTCGGATGCCCAGGCTTGCGCGCAATGGCACGAGTTCGATGCCGGCACGCTGGCCCCGCAGGTGGCTGCGCCGCACAGCCCGGCCAACACGGCTGCCGTGGATGCCTACCCCGACACGCCGATACAGATCGCCTATATCGGCGCCTGTACCGGCGCCAAGCTCGACGACCTGCGTGCCGCCGCCGACGTGCTGCGCGGCCGCCGTATCGCGCCGCAGGTGCGCCTGCTGGTCGCGCCGGCCAGCCTGCGCGAGCAGGCTGCCGCCCAGGCCGAAGGCGTGCTGGACGACCTGCTGGCTGCAGGCGCCAGCCTGCTGCCCACCAGTTGCGGCGCCTGTTCCGGCTATGGCGGCTCGATTCCTGCCGGAGCCACCGTCATCGCCACCACGGCGCGCAACTTCAAGGGCCGCATGGGCTCGGCCGACGCCCAGGTCTACCTGGCCTCTCCCTATACCGTGGCGGCCTCGGCCCTGGCCGGGCGCATCGCCGACCCCCGCAAGGTGCTCCCATGACCACCCGCCACACAGCCTGGCGCATCGGCGATGACGTCGACACCGACCAGCTCGCTCCGGGCGCCTATATGAAATTCGGTCTCGACGAGATCGCACGCCATTGCCTGGAAGGCGTCAGGCCGGACTTTGCCGCGGGCGTGCAGCCCGGCGACGTGCTGGTGGCCGGACGCAATTTCGGCATCGGCTCTTCGCGTGAGCAGGCCGCCGCCGCCCTGGTCCATCTGGGTCTCAAGGCGGTGATCGCGCCCAGCTACAGCGGCCTGTACTTTCGCAATGCCTTCAATCTCGGGCTGCTGCTGTTGACCTGCCCGCGTGCCGGAGAAATCCAGGATGGCGAGGCCGTCAGTATCGACCTGCCCGGCCAGCGCGTGCTGCGCGCCGACGGCAGCGCACTGGATTGCGACCCCCTGCCCGACTTTCTGCTCGACATGGTGCAGGCCGGCGGCCTGCTGATGCAGCTCAAACGCCGCCTCGCCGACGGCAGCCTCCCTCGCCACCCCCTTGACGCCGCCACATGCCCGACACCTTGAAACACCGCCTGCAAGCCGGCCAGACCCTGCTCGCCCCGGGCGTCTATGACGCCCTCTCGGCCCTGATCGCCGAGCAGGCCGGCTTCGATGCGCTCTACCTTTCCGGCGCCTCGATCGCCTATACCCGGCTGGGCCGCTCCGACGTCGGCCTGACCACTTACAGCGAGGTCGAATCGGTACTGGCGCGCATCACCGAGCGGGTACGCTGTCCGGTCATCGTCGACGCCGACACCGGCTTCGGCAACGCCCTGAACGTGCAGCGCACCGTGCGCGGCCTGGAGCGTGCCGGCGCGGCCATGATCCAGCTCGAAGACCAGGACTTCCCCAAACGCTGCGGCCATCTGGCCGGCAAATCGCTGGTGTCCGTGCAAGAGATGTGCGGCAAGCTGCGCGCCGCCCTGGATGCCCGCCAACAGGCCGACACCCTGATCCTGGCGCGCACCGACGCGGTCGCCGTGGAGGGTCTGGAAGCGGCCTTCGAGCGCGCCGAGCGCTATCTGGAATGCGGCGTGGACGCCCTGTTCATCGAGGCGTTGCGCTCGCCGGCGCAGATGGACGCCGCCTGCCGCCGCTTCGCCCGGCGCACGCCCCTGTTGGCCAACATGGTCGAAGGCGGCCAGACGCCTGTCGAAAGCGCCCAGGCCCTGGCCGGGCGCGGTTTCCAGATCGTGATCTTCCCCGGCGGGACGGCACGAGCCGTGGCCCATACCCTGCAGGCCTACTATGGCAATCTGCAGCGCCAGGGCAGCACGGCCGCCTGGCGCGAGCACATGCTGGACTTCGACCAGCTCAATGCCGTGATCGGCACGCCCGAACTGCTGGCTCAGGCCGAACGTTACCGCTGAGGGCCACCGGCGCCACGCGGCAGCCGGTGCCAGAACACCACCGCCGCCGCCAGGCCCAGCCCGCCCATGGCCGCCACGCCGGCGGCCAGCGACACCAGCGCCGTCAGGCCCGAGAGCAGCACCGGGCCGAAGCTGCTGCCCAAGTCCGCCATGAAACGCCAGATCCCGAGAAACTCGGTGCGTCCATGCGCGGGCGCGGCATCCGCGCCCAGGGTCATCACGATGCCGGAGCTGATGCCATTGCCCAGGCCCAGCAGCATCGCCACGATGACGAAACCGACCGTGCCGCCCGACAGCGCTATCCCGATCAGGGCCAGCCCCATCAGCAACGATGACGGCAGCGCCACCGCACGGCGTCCGCGCCGGTCCATCAGCACGCCGGCCGGATAGAACACCGACATGTCCACCGCCGCCACCAGCCCATAGATCAGTGATGTCGCGGCCGCATCGATACCCAGGTGATCGGCCCACAAAGGGATGACCACCTGGCGCGAAGCACGCACCGCGCTCACCAGCAGGATGCCCAGCCCCAGGGTCAGGTAGACCTGGCGATGGGCGCGAAAAATCTCGGGAATGCGCGGGCGTGCCCGCGGCACCTCACCCTCGGCAGGCGGCGCCTTCATGTCCGGCGCCAGCCCGCCGATCGCACCGGCTCCCAGCACCGCAGCGAGGGCGACCCAGTACGCCCCCTGCAGGCCCATCAGATGAATCAAGGCGGCGCCGGCGAATGGCCCCGCAAACACGCCGATCCGCATGGTCCCAGCCAGGGTTGAGAGGGCCCGGGCGCGCATGGCCACCGGCACCGCGTCGATCATGTAGCCCTGGCGCGCCAGCAGAAAGACCGAAGACGCCACCCCCACCATGAAAACGCCCACCCCCAGCAGCCAGATCGAACCGGCGAAAATGCACAGCAGCATGGCCAGCGCACTGACCAAGGCCGCCGCCACCATGGAGCGGCGCTCGCCATGGCGCGCGGTGAACAGCGCCGCCGGGATATTGCTCACCAGCGAACCGATGCCGACCAGCGCCACGATCAGGCCCGAGGCCGCCAACGAGGCCCCCTGCTCGCGCGCGCTCAAGGCAATCACCGGCAGGATGGCGCCATTGCTGACCCCGTAAAGCAAAGAAGGGCCGAAGGCGGGAACGGCGATATCGCGCAGGCGAAAGGGAGTGGCAGGGTCGGGCACGATGGACGGGGAGAGACAGCGGAAGAGTCCGCAGGCGGGCAAATGAACCCGCCGGGACGGGCATGCCCCCTATTCTAGCCAGGGGGCCCTGACAGCACCCTGGATGGGCGGGCGAACGTCAAAAACGCCTTTTACCAGCCAGCCCGGGCAAGGCCAGTTAAAATGGCGGGTTTTCCACGCAGGCGGGCGGCGCATCCAACGCGCCCCAACTTCCAACCTCTATGCTCACCTTTCAGCAAATCATCCTCACGCTTCAGGAATACTGGGACAAACAAGGTTGCGCGCTGCTGCAACCCTATGACATGGAAGTGGGCGCTGGTACCTCGCATACGGCGACGTTCCTGCGCGCCATCGGCCCGGAGCCGTGGCGCGCCGCCTATGTCCAGCCGTCGCGCCGTCCCAAGGACGGGCGCTATGGCGAAAACCCCAACCGCCTGCAGCACTACTACCAGTACCAGGTCGTGCTCAAGCCCGCGCCGCCCGAGATCCTGGACCTGTACATCGGTTCGCTCAAGGCATTGGGCATCGATCCCACCCAGCACGACATCCGCTTCGTGGAAGACGATTGGGAGAACCCCACGCTGGGCGCCTGGGGCCTGGGCTGGGAAGTCTGGCTCAACGGCATGGAAGTGACGCAGTTCACCTACTTCCAGCAGGTCGGCGGCCTGGACTGCACGCCGGCCACGGGTGAGATCACCTACGGCCTGGAACGCCTGGCCATGTACCTGCAGGACGTCGAAAGCGTCTATGACCTGGTCTGGACCGAAGGCGCCAATGGCCGCCGCGTGCTGTACCGCGACGTGTTCCACCAGAACGAAGTGGAGCAATCCACCTACAACTTCGAGCATGCCTCGGCCGACATGCTGTTCGCGCACTTCAACGACTATGAAGCCGAGGCCAAGCGCCTGATGGACGTGCCGCTGGCCTTGCCGGCCTACGAGGCCGCCCTGAAGGCCGCCCACACCTTCAACATGCTGGATGCCCGGGGCGCGATCAGCGTGACCGAGCGCGCCGCCTACATCGGCCGCATCCGCAACCTGTCGCGCGCCGTTGCGCAGGCCTACTACGACTCCCGTGAACGATTGGGCTTTCCCATGCTGGGCGGCAACGCCGCTGCCGGGGAGGCTG
>JAEWJD010000197.1 GCA_023386765.1 Pseudomonadota bacterium
GCGAACACCTGGATCGGTACGCCTTGGGCGGCGCTGCTGAACACGCCGGCTGCCGGCGCGCCAAACGCCAGGTCGATGGCGTCGGCCGCCAGCGCGCGCAGCGGCGCATTGACCTCGGGAAACCGAAGGAACTGGACCTGCAGGCCCTGTTCGGACAGGAAAGGGGTGGCTTCCAGCACGGCGCCGAAGCCCAAGCTGACGCCGCTGCTCCAGTAACCGATGCGCACAGGCTCGGCGGCCTGCGCCAGGGGAGTCAGGAAAACCAGGGCGAGCGAAGCCGACGCCTTGCGCAGCAGGCGGATGAGGGACATAGGGGAAACTCCAGTCAGTTCAAGAGGATTGCCAGCGGAACAGGTGGCGCTCCAGGGGTTTGAGTACGCCGGTCTCCAGCGCCAGCATCAGCGCCACCAGCAACAGGGTCCAGGCGAAAACCTGGTCGGTCTGTACCAGGTCGGCCGCCTGGCGCAGTCGATAGCCGATACCGTCGGAGGCGCCCAGGGTCTCGGCGACCAGCGAGACACGCCAGCCGAACCCGAATGCCAGCCGGGCTCCCGAGAAGAAATAAGGCAGGATGGCCGGCAGGTGCACCCGCCAGAGCGTGCGCAGGCGTGAAAAGCCCAGCGTGCGGGTCAGCTCCAGCAGTTGGGGGTCGACGTTGCGCGCGCCTTGCCAGACATTGGTGAGGATCAGCGGCATTGCCGTCATGAACACCACAAACACGGTGGCCCCGTTGGACAGCCCGAACCAAATGATGGCGAACACCGCCCAAATGGCCGAGGACACGGTGTTCAGAACGGCCAGCATCGGCTCGAACACGCTGGCCAGCGCGCGGCTGGCGCCCAGGGCCAGCCCCAGGGGCGCGCCGACCACGGCGGCCAGCCCGAAGCCGGCCAGCACGCGGTAGCACGTGACGCCGACCTCGTTCCAGAATCCCGGCGCCGTTAGCAGCGCCGCCAGGGCTTGCCCGACGCGCTGCGGGCCGGGCAGGATGAAGGCCGGCACGCGGCTGGCCGCCCAGGCCCAGATCAGTACGAAGGCGGCCAGCAGGCCCAGGCGCGCCAGCCAGAGCGCGGGCCAGCGCAGCGGCGCGGCGGGCGCCGGCAAGCTCAGGGCGCGTGTCTTCATGCGCTCACCTGCAGGCGTAGCTGGCGCGTGGTTTCCGTCACGCACGGATCGGTCGGCAGACGCGGCCGGGGCAGGTCCAGGGTCCGGGTGTGAGCGATGCGTCCGGGACGCGGTGCAAGCAGCACCACCCGGTCGGCCAGCACGACGGCCTCTTCGACATCGTGGGTCACCATCAGAATGGTCGTGCCGCGCCGCGCCTGGATGGCCAGCAGCTCGGCATGCATCTGGCTGCGGGTGTTCGGATCGAGCTTGGAGAACGGCTCGTCCATCAGGAGCAGTTCGGGGTCGGTCACCAGGCTGCGCGCCAAGGCCGCGCGGCTGCGCATGCCGCCGGACAACATGTGCGGCCAGGCCTGGGCGAAATCGGCCAGCCCCACCAGCGCGAGCGCCTGGCGGGCGCGCTCGTGGCGCGCGGCCCGGCCCAGCCCGAGCGGCTCCAGTCCGAGGGCGGCATTGTCCAGCACCGATAGCCAGGGCAACAGGCGATCCTCCTGGAACAGATAGCCCAGGCGCGCGCCGGCCGGCTGCAGCGTGATACGGCCTTGTTGGAGCGGGCGCAGCCCGGCCACCAGATTCAGCAAGGTGGATTTGCCGCAACCCGAGGCGCCCAGCAGGGCGACGACTTCGCCCGGCGCCAACTGCAGGTCGATGCCGCGCAGCACCTCGTGCCCGCCGAAACGCTGCGATACCCCGCTCAGGGTCAACGCGGCGCTCATTGCCAGCTCCCCGGACCGTGCACGGGCACGGCCGCGCCGGTCTGCGCCAGGCTGGCATACAGCTTCTCCAGCGTCATGGCCTGGAAAGTCTCGATGTGGCGGCGGGTGATCTGTTCGACCCGGCGTACGTCGTGCTCGGCAAACGCTTCGATCAGGGCATTGTGATCGTGCTTGATCTCGGGCTTGGTCTTCTGCACGCCGAAACCCAGGGCCACCAGGCGCGACATTTCGTCCAGCAGTGCGCTCAGCTGTCGTTGCAGGCGCTGGTTGCCGCTGGCTTCGGCGATGGCCAGATGGAAGGCCTTGTTGGCATCCATGAAGACATCGATCTGGGCTGTCAGCCCGAGTACCGGATGCGGTTCGCGGCAAGCCGCTTCGAGCGCGCGCAGTTGGTCCAGATCCACCCGGCCGACCGCCAGGCGTGCCGCCAGGGGCTCAAGCAGTACCCGCAGTTGAAAGACCTCCTCGACATCACGCAGTGTGATGGGCGCGATCTGATGTCCCTTGCGCGGCCGCGAGCGCACCAGCCCTTCCTGCGTCAGCCGGGTCAGGGCCAGGCGGCAGCTGGTTTTGCGGATGTCGTAGCGCGCCATCAGTTCCGGCTCCGTAACGAAGGCGCCTGGGGCCAGACGGCAGGAAATGACGTCGCGGCGCAGCCGGTGGTAGGCGTCATCGCCGGCACTGAGGGAAAGGGGAGTACGGTCGTTCATGCTGCATCTTTGAAAACCCGGAGAGTGCCTCTGAGCGGTTTGCCGCCGGCCTTTCTACCGTTGATGCAAGCATTCTAGGAAGGCATGAACTCAGACGAAACGAAGAATCCGAAGTATGGATATACCCCTCGCTGAACGGCTCAGGTGGGCTGCCCAAGGCGGCGGGGTCCGCAGGTCAGCGCCGCCGCCTGTGCACGGCACGTGGCTGCGTGGCACGGCGCGGCCGCGGTGGATGGCAGCCACGGGGGAGCCAGCCGCGCCCAGCCTGTGGCATCGGCTTGCCGGGTGCCCGCGCGCACCAAGCCGGGTGCCTCGCCAAACAAAACGCCCCGCCCGACGGCAGGAGCCGAGGGCGGGGCGCGGGTCAGGCCAGCCGGGCGGGCCGCAAGCAGCCCGTGGGCGGTTTAGTCCTGGCGCTCGGTGACTTCGACCAGGTGATAGCCGAATTGGGTCTTGACCGGGCCCTGGACCTGGTTGACCGGGGCGCTGAACACCACTTCGTCGAATTCACGCACCATTTCGCCCGGGCCGAAGGTGCCCAGTTCACCGCCTTGGCGGCTGGAGGGGCAGCTGGAGTTTTCCTTGGCCAGCTGGGCGAAATCGGCGCCGTTTTCGATGGCGGTCTTCTGTTCCTGGGCCTTGGCTTCGGTGGAAACGAGGATGTGACGGGCGGAGGCGTGTGCCATGTGAAGCTCCTGGTTGGCGCGGCCGCTGACCGGCGCCGGGTGGGTGGGACGGGCAGCAACCCGCCGGAAACGCTAGTGTAGCCGGGCCTGAGCGCGCTTTCAGGCCGGTGGCGTGTCTTCGTCCAGCAGGCGCGCTGCGCGCGAGGCTGCCACCGATCCGGCGCGATGGTAGCCGACCACGCTGGCCACGCTGGCGTGGCCGGTCATGGCCATCACGTCGGCCAGAGGCAGGCCTTGCCGCCCGGCCTCTGTGACGAATCCGGCGCGCAGGCTATGTGCGCTGAAATCGCCTTCCAGCCCGGCCTGCGCGGCGCGCGCCTGCACCATGCGGCGCAGCGACTCGGCGCCCAATGCCGGGCCGATCTGTCCGCCGCGGCTGATTCGCCGGAAAAGCGGGCCCGAACTGATCCCGGCGGCATTCAACCAGGCATCCAGGGCGCGCGCGGCGCGCCCGACCACCGGTTTATACACATCGGCGCGCAGCTGGCCCTGCTGGTTGGTTTTCGAGTGGGCCAGGGTGAAGACATAACCCTCGGGGGTGGCTTGCAACTGTTCGCAGGTGGCCCCTACGACTTCCGAGCGGCGTCGCCCGCCGCTGGCCCAGGCAAACAGCAGCATGGCCCGGTCACGCAGGCCGATCAGGCTGTCGTCGCACGTTGCCAGCAGACGTTCGAGGGGCTCACGCGTGAGCGCGTCTTTGCCCTGCGGCAGTTCGCCCCGGCGCGCGTAGGCGGCGCGGCTGCGCGCCATCAGGCTGCGCACGGCGCGGTCGCGACAGGGATTGGGCAGGCCCAGGCTTTCGTGAGCTTCGGATAACACCGCCAGGCGGTGGCGCACGGTCGAGAGTTTCAGTGGTCCCGGGCCGCGTTTGACGCCCGCGGCCACCAAGGCCTGGTCCACTTCGGGCGGCAGGTCATGGGCGCGGCGGCTCAGGCCGTCGACGGTGCCGATGTGTTCCAGATGATCGGCCACGAATTGCAGCACGGCCGTGACCGGCAAGGGCAGGGCAAACGCCTGCTGCAAACGCTCGCGATGCCAGGCGGCCCAGTACCGCAGGGCGGCGCGATAGGCGGCCTGGGTATTTTCCGAGCTGCCTTCGCGCATCAGGGCGCGCAAAGACTCCCCGCTGGGGCCGAGGGCCTCCAGCAGCAGGGCCGGCGAGCTTGGCTGGCTCGCGGGCACGGTTTCCCCCTCCTTTTTCGGATGCAGGGTCAGGTTTCGCTTGGTATTGTTGTAAAACATATGTAGTATGTATTAATTAATACATCAAACACTTGGTTAGGTCGGATAAACATATATTATCCGCGCTAATAGAGGAAAACCACGTCTTGCGGGATAAACGAATGGCAATTCAACAAACCGATGTCTGGGAGGCGGCCGATGCGGTGCTGCAGGGCGGCGAACAACCCACCATCGAACGGGTGCGGCTGCATCTGGGCCGCGGCTCGCCCAATACCGTGGGCCCCCATCTGAAAGCCTGGTTCCAGCAGCTGGGGCCCCGGTTGATTGCCAGTACGGGGGTGGGTGAGGCCCCCGATCCCGTGCGCGATGCCGCGCAACGCCTTTGGGCGGTGGCTTGCGAGGCGGCCCAGGCCGAGGCCGCCGCGGCTGCCGTCCAGGCCCAGCGGGCGCTGCAGGCCGAAGCCGAGGCGCTGGTGGGCGAACGCGCGGCGCTGGCCCAGGCGCAGCTGCGGCTGGCGCAGCGCGAAACCGACCTGGAAGCCGCGTTGACGCAGGCCCAGGGGCAGGCTGCGGCAGCCGAAAGCCGTTGCGAGGCCCTGATCGAGCAATTGAGCGAGCGCGAACGCACCCTGGAAGCGCTGCGCCTGACGCTGGAGCAAGAGCGCCAGCAGGCGCAGCAGGCCCGCGACACGGCCCAGGCCGAACGTCAGCAAAGCCAGCAGGCGTTGGCCCAGGCCATTCAAGCGCACCAGCGGGCCAGCGCCGAGCTGGAACAGGCCCATCGCGAGGCGATGTCACAGGCCGAAGTGCGCCATGCCAGCCACGAGCGGCGCTGGTTGCTGGATCTGGACGCGCAGCGTCAGGCTTTGCGCCGTACCCAGGAAGAACTGGAAGCACTGCGGCGCAGCGCCAGTGCGCGCGAGGCGGCCCGCGAGGAGGCGTTGCAGGGAGCGCAGCAGGCCGCCCGCGAGCTGGAGCGCGATCTGGCGCAGCTGCGTGCGGCGTCGGGTGCCGACCTGGCCCTGGCTCAGGCCGAGATCCAGGCCCAGCGCCAGGCGCTGATGCAGCAGCAGGCCGCCCAGGCCGAAAGGCAGGCCGATCTGCAGTCACGCCTGCAGGAACTGCAAACACAACTGCAGGTCAAGGATGGGCAGATCGCCGCGCTGGTACAGGCGCGCCCGGCGATGGCGGCTACTTTGTCGGCCGATACCCCGGATCGGGCAGGGTAGCGGGCCAGCCCCGCGAGGCGGTCTCAGCGGCATGGCGCCGCTAACGCCTCACAAGCAAGAGGGTGAAGCCGGCTGCGCACACCGCCAGCACACCCGCCAGCGAGCCCCACGCGCTGACCGCCTCCATGCCGGCACCGATCAGCAGGTAATACACCAGGGCGAACAGGGCGCCGGCCAGGCCGCGGCAATCGGCATAGGCGGCCAAGGCCGGTCCGAGCAGGTTGGGAATGGCCAGCCCGAAAGCGGCGATCACTGGCACCATCGCCAGGGCGAAGGCGGTGCTGCCGTCCATGGCCCACATGGCCAGCGCGCCGCCGGCCAGCAACAGGGCCGACAGCCTGAGCAGCTGCGCTTCCGTCCAGCCATGCGCGAGCAGCCGGTTGTTGAGCGCGGCGCCGGCGGCCGCGGCCAGGGCGAGCAGCGCACCGCTTTCGCCCAGACGCTCGGGTGGCGCCTGCAGACGCTCGTACAGAAAGGGAGCCAGGGCGAAATAGCTGCCCCAGGCGATATTCAGCAAGGCCACCATCACCGCGCGACGCCATAACACGCGGTCGGCCAGCATACGCCGCAACAGGGCGCGCGACAGGGGTGTTCCCGGACCGGGGCGGGTTTCCGGCAGGCTCGCCAGGCTCCAGGCACACAGGGCGGCGCTGGCCAGCGACAGGGCCAGCAAGGTGCTGCGATAGCCGCCATGGGCGGCCAGCAGCGCGCCTGCATACAAACCGATGGCGGGGCTGGCCGACAGCGCCATGCCGAGATGCGAGTAGGCGCGCCGCAGTATGGGCCCGTCATAGAGATCCCGTACCAGGGTCTGGGGCACGACCGAGCAGGCGGCCGCGGCCAGGCCCGCAATGGCCTGACAGGCCAGCAACCAGGCAAAGCTGGGGGCCAGCAGCGCGCCGGCGCAACACAGCCCGCACAGCACCAGTGCCAGGGCCAGGCTGGGCCGGCGTCCGATGCGGTCGCTGGCCCAGCCCCATGTCAGTACGCCCAGCGCAAACCCGCCCGCATGCACGGCGAACAGGCGCGCGGCCTGCGCGGCCGGCAGGGCATAGGCGTCGGCCAGGTCCGGCAAGGCCGGGCTGTAGAAGGCCTGCATCAATTGAGGAAACATCAACAGCGCCGCGCAGGGCGCCAGCAAATGCCAGGGCATGGCATCCTCCGCGAAATAGACGGCGCTATTCTGGCGTCCTCGGGCATGTCGGATTATTATGTTTCCGACAATAAATCTTCAGAATCGGTCAATTCATGGTCTGGTTGGAAAGGCACGCGCAGTTCAATCCCGATGCCTGGCCTGCGCCGGTGCTGGGTATCGCCGCTGCCCTGGGCGATCACGATTCGGGGCTGCACCAGCATGGGCGCGGGCAGTTGCTGTATACCCGCGCCGGGTCGGCCCGTATCACGCTGGCCGATCGCGTCTGCCTGTTACCGCCATCGCGGGCGGTCTGGATCCCGCCGGGCGTGGCCCATCGTGCCCAGATGCGCCAGGTGGTCGACTACCGTTCGCTGTACTTTGTGCCCGGTCTGCCGGGGTTGCCGGCCGAGGTGGCGGTGCTGGCGGTCAGCGATCTCCTGGCCGCCGTGCTGGAGCCCATGGCCCAGGCGCCGTTGGACAGCCTCTGGCACGAAGGGCGTCATGCCCATCTGCTGGCCCTGTGCCTGGATGAGATCGGGCGCGCGCCGCAAGAGCCTCTGCTGCTGCCCATGCCGCGTGACCGGCGTCTGGCGCGCTGGCTGGATGATGGCCTGCCGCCCACGCTGGGCGAGTTGGCCACGCGCGCCGGAGCCAGCGAACGCACCATCGGGCGCCTCATGCAAAAGGAAACGGGTATGGGCTATCAGGCCTGGCGCCAGCAGTGGCGGTTGCTGCGCGCGATCGAGCTGCTGGCCGAAGGCGCCAGCCTCACGGCGGCCGCACAGCTCTTGGGCTTTGCCGACGCCAGCGCCTTTGGCGCGTTTTTCCGGCAAATGACGGGAAGCACGCCGCGCGGCTATCTGGCCGCGCACCGCTGAGCGGCGGCTATTGCATCAGGACTGCGTGCGCACCGGCATGTAGATGCGGGCGTAGCCTTCGCGGATTGCCGCGGTGATCTGATCCAGCCGACGGCCGATGTGGCGCTCAAGGATGGCCACGGCGGTGGCTTCATTGCGCTCGGCCAGGGCCTGCAGCAATTGCTGGTGTTCCTGCTGGCTGGCCGGGCGTTCGCCGCGCGCCATGTCGATCCAGCGCACGAAGCGGATGCGGGCATGCACATTGCGCAGCACCCGCAGCATCTCGCCGTTGCCGGCCATGGCGACCAGACGCTCGTGGAAGGCTTCATCCAGCGCGACCAGCTCCGAGACAGGCCGCTCGCCGGCCTCCGGGCCGGTCGTGGCCAGAAATGCCATGGCTTCGCCGATCTGGGTTTCGTCGGCACGCTCCAGCGCCAGGCGTAGCGCGGCGACTTCCAGCGCCTTGCGCAGTTCGTAGAGCTCGAAGACCTCTTGCACGTCGAGATCGCGGCAGAAAAACCCCTTGCCCGGCAGAAAGCGCAGCAAGCCCTCGATGCTCAGGCGGTTCAGTGCCTCGCGCAAAGGGGTGCGGGACACGCCCAGCGTCTTGGCCAGCGCAACCTCGTTGAGCCGCTCGCCGGGCTTGAACTCATAGTCGATGGCCATGTCGCGGATGCGCAGATAGACTTTGTCGACAATGCTGTCTGTGGCGGCGGTCAAGGGATCTCCGAAGGGCAGGTGGGTCGGTGGCAACAGGGCGAAGCCCCGCCTGGGCCGGCAAGCGGCGTCCGGGTAGGGCGGCAGGGCAGCCATCTTAGTACATTCGTGGTGGACGGTGGCCCCTCATTGCCAGGAAAACGGTCGCCTCGCCTGAGGGGGCAGCACGACTGCGATCACGGCGGATTGACTGAATACATATATAGCATCATCATCTGTATACAGCTAGAGCGTCGCCTGGGCGGATGCGCCGGCGCGGGCCGATTCTCCCTTTCCACCCGAACAGGAATATCCCATGAAAGCCGTCTTCATCGATGCCAACCCGACGCTTGCCGCCGTGGCCCAGCGCCTGCACCAGCAGGGCGACCCGGAGCTGGTGATCAACGCACAGCCCGACATCACGCCGCCGCAGATCCCGGCCGTGCTGGGCGACGCGCAGATCGCCATCATCGACCATACGCACCTGCCGGTGGACATCGCGCGGGCGTGCACAGGCCTCAAGCATGTCGTGTTTCTGGGAACGGGCGCGCGCTCCTATATGGATCCGCAGGCCCTGGCCGAGCTGGGCATCGAGGTGCATATCATCAAGGGCTATGGCGATACGGCGGTGGCCGAATGCGCCTTCGCCCTGATGTGGGCCGGTGCCAAGCGGCTCACCCGCATGGATCGCGGCATGCGTGCAGGCCACTGGCTGCGTACCGATGTCATGCAATTGACCGGCAAGACCCTGGGGCTGATCGGCTTCGGTGGGATCGCCGCCGAGCTGGCCCGTCTGGCACAAGGCGTGGGCATGAAGGTGCTGGCCTGGAACCGCAGCCCCAAATCCCACCCCGGTGTCGAGTTCGTGGATCTGGATACGCTGCTGGCCGACAGCGACGTGGTGTCCCTGCATCTGTTGCTGACCGACGAGACGCGCGGCTTCCTGGACGCTGCGCGCCTGGCGTCGTTGCGTGATGGCGCCATCCTGATCAATACCGCGCGCGGCGCGCTGGTCGACGAGGCGGCCATGATTGCCGCGCTCAAACAGGGCAAACTGGGGCATGCCGGGCTGGATGTGTTCGATGTCGAACCCATGCCGGCGCAGCATCCGCTCTATGAACTGGACAACGTGACACTGTCGGCGCATTCGGCGTTCCGTACCCCGGAAGCCAGCGACAACCTGATCCAGGCTGCCTTGAATCATTGCCGCCGGGTCAGCGGCCAGGGAGTCCAGCAATGAGCCCGGCCACAGCCCGAGCACCTATCGCGCGGCTGGACCAGAACACGCGCCGCGCGCGTGCGGTGGTGCACGGCCAGACCGTCTACCTGGCCGGACACACGGCGGCCGACCGCAGCCAGGATGCGGCAGGCCAGACGCGCCAGGTGCTGCAGGCGTTGCAAGACCTGCTCGCGCAGGCCGGCAGCGACAAGCGCAACCTGCTCGATGTCACCATCTGGCTGTCCAGCATGGAGGACTTCGAGGCCATGAATGGCGTCTATGACGCCTGGATCGTGCCAGGCCACGCGCCGGCGCGCCGTTGCGCGGCCATGGCGCTGGCCACGCCGGAGATCCGGGTCGAGATCTCGGCCATCGCGGCGCTCTGAACGCCGCCGGCGGCTCAACGCTGCATCAAGGCCATGAAACCGGCGGCCATAAGAATCAGCGCGCCCGCCGTCCCGTCGACCTGGCGGGGGCGCGCGCTGCTCAGGCCGCGCGTGCCCAACCGCCCCAGGCCGATGCCGACCAGGGAATAGATCAAGGTACACCACCCCATGAACACCCCTGACAGCCACACGGCCTGCAGGGTGGAGTCACCCAGGCCCGGGTTCATGAACTGCGGCAGGATGGCCAGGTAAACCATCATGCCTTTGGGATTGAGCAGCGATGTCAGCAGGCCTTTGCGCAACGGTCTTTGAACCGCCGGTGCGGCGGCCTTGAGCGCGCCGGCGCGCAGGCAGGCCCGGCCCAGGAGGTAGGCCAGATACAGCAGGTAGCCGATGCCTATCCAGCGGATGGTCTCGAACAGAAGGGGCGAAGCCGCCACCAGCGCTGCCAGGCCCAAGGCGACGAGCAGCGAATGCACGCCGTAGCCCAGCACCACGCCAGCCGTGGCGCGCAAGCCGGCTGCGGTGCCGGCGCCGAGCGCCTGCGAGGCAATGAACAGGATGTCCGGACCGGGAGTGCAGACCAGGGGAATGACGGCTGCCGAAAACAGCAAGAGCGTTGAGAAATCCATGACGCAAGCTTATCGGGCCGGTCACGCAAATAGCTTTTCCATCCTTGCTGAAAAGAACCACTGTGAGGCAGAATTTCTTCCATGGACGACATAGATAGAAAGATTCTTGCCGAACTGCAGAAAGACGGCCGGCTTTCCCTGACCGACCTGGCCGAGCGCATCGGTCTGAGCCTCTCGCCCTGCCACCGGCGGGTGCGGGCGCTCGAAGAGGCTGGCGTGATCGCCGATTACCGCGCCACGCTCAATCCCGCCACCGTGGGTCTGAATTTTTCCGCCATGGTGTTCGTGACCCTGCGCGTCACCGACCGGGCTGCCGTACAGGCCTTCGAGGAGGCTGTCGCCCAAGTGCCGGAGGTAATCCAGGCGCAGCGCTTGTTTGGCGATCCGGATTTCATCCTGCATGTGGTGACCACCGACCTGCAGGCCTACCAGAAGCTGTACGACTACAGCCTGTCACGCCTGCCCAGCGTGCAACGACTGACCTCCACACTGGTGATGAAACACGTCGTGCGGAACCGGCCACTGCCGCTTTGAGCGCTTGTGGCCTGAGCGCGGGCGGTAAAGCCAACCGCCCGCGCTGAAGCGGGCGGCGGTCAGGGCAGTGCTTTACTGCGAGCTGGCGCCCGAGGATTTGACGATCGCCTCCCATTGGGCCAGTTCGGCCTCTTGGCGGCGGGCCAGCTCGGCCGGGCCATCCTGCAGGGCGGTCACGCCCAATTGCTGGAAGCGGGCCTGCAGGGCGGGCGCGGCCAGCGCGGCTTCGATTGCCTGATGCAGGCGCGTGATGGCCTCGTCGGGCGTGCCGGCCGGGGCATAGAAGGCCACCCACAGGTCACCGCTGAAGCCCGGGAGGGCCTCGGCGATGGCGGGCACTTCCGGCAGCAGCGGCACGCGTTCGGCGCTGGTCACGCCCAGGGCCCGGAGCTTGCCGGCGCGCACGGCCTCCAGCGCCGACGGCAGGCTGGCGAACAGCATCGGCACCTGGTTGCCCAGGACGTCGGTCATGGCCGGCGCCACCCCCTTGTACGCGATGTGTTCCAGCCCGAAGCCGCCACGCTCGTTGAGCATCTCGCCCAGCAGGTGGTTGAGCGTGCCGCTGCCGGCCGAGGCGTACTGATACTTGCCGGGATCGGCCTTGAGCAAGGCAATGAATTCGTTCAGGTCGCGAGCCGGGAAATTCGGGTTCACCACCAGCACATTGGGAACCACGCCCACGGCGGCGATGGGTTTGAAGTCCTGGATCGGGTCAAACCCGGGTTTGGCATAGACCCAGGGCACGATCAACTGGTTGCTGTTGGCCGTGAACAGCAGGTTGTAGCCGTCGTTGCGCTCGCGCTTGGCGGCCTGCGTGCCGACCACGCCGCCGGCGCCGGCCTTGTTGCTGACGATGACCGGCTGGCCGAGCTGGGTGGCCAGCTGTTCGGCCATGATGCGAGCCACGATGTCGACCGTGCCGCCCGGGGCGACTGGCACGGTGACGGTAATGGGGCGGTCCGGATAATCGGCCGCTGCGGGCAGGGCGGCCATTAGGCCGCAGGCCAGGACGGCCATCTTGAACAGGGTGGAAATGCGGGTCATGGTGGGCTCCGTGGGAAATTCAGGCGGCCGGACGCGAGCGCCGGTCTATCAAGGGGTGGATCTGTCGTGCCCAGGCAAGCAGGGCGTGATCGGCGCCGGGCCGTGCCACCAGCATGACGCCCAGCGGCAGGCCGCGGGCATCGTGGGTGGTGGGCAGGTGCAGGCAGGGCCAGCCCAGCACCGACCAGGCCTTGTTGAACCCGGACTCGCCGGTATGGGCCAGGCCTGCAGGGGCCGCACCGAGGGCGCCGGCAGTCAGGATCAGGTCGGCGTCGCCGAAATCCGCCTCCCAGGGGCGTGCCCGCCAGGCCTGCAGGCGGGCATAGGCGTGCGCGGTGTCGGCGGGCGCCTGCGCGCGCCCCTGGCTCAGGGCTGCGCGCAAGCGTGGCGACAGCGCCGGATGGTCGGCCAGCGCGGCCAGACTGGTACTCAGTTCGTGATGCACCAGCAGGCCGTGGCACTGCAACAGTTCAGCGGCCTGCGCCATCGCGGTGCCGGGAGCCAGCGACCAGCCGCGGGCCTGCAAGGTGGCGGCCGCCGCCTGCAAGACGGTGCGTGCGCTGTCGCTCAAGGGGTGGCCCGGCAGATCGGTGAGCAAGCGCAAGGCCGGCAGGCGCCCGGCTGGCGCTGGCGCGGCGCGCGGCAGCAGCACCTCGCCGACACGTTGGGCCAGCGCGGCATCGCGGGCATGCCAGCCGATCACATCAAGGCTGGGGCACATCACGCGCATGCCCCGGCGCGATAAGGCGCCAAAGCTGGGCTTGAACCCCAGCACGCCGCAGAAAGCCGCCGGGCGGATCATGGAGCCGCCCGTCTGGGTGCCCAGGGCGAAGGGCACCATGCCGGCGGCTACGGCTGCCGCCGACCCGCTGGAGGAGCCGCCAGGGGTGTGGGACGGATGGGCAGGATTGCGGGTCGGGCCGGGCCAGACATGGGCGAATTCCGCTGTGACCGTCTTGCCCAGGGGCCGGGCCCCGGCAGCGCGCAGGCTGGCCACGCAATCCGCGTCCGCGGTGGCAGGGCTGGCATCGCTGGCTGGCGAGCCGCAACGGGTGGGCAGGCCCACCATGTCAAGCACGTCCTTGACGCCGAATTCCAGGCCGGCCAGCGGGCCGGTCGCGGCCGCCCGGGGGGCAGGATCCAGGCAAACCCAGGCCTGCAGGGACTGGTCGGCCCGCAGCAATCCAGGCGCTGCGGCAAAGGGAGAGACGGGCAGGACGGATGGCGACGGCATGGCTGGCTACATCAGGAGCAAAGAGCGCATGTTAAGCACCCGATTGAATATGGTCTAATTCAAAATCCGACATGGATTGTGATGAAAAACGACTCAATGTTCCTCGATGACCGGATGCTGGCATGCTTTTGCGCGGCCGCCCGGACGTTGCATTTCGGGCGCGCAGCACAGAGCCTGCATATGAGCCAGCCGCCTTTCAGCCAGCAGATCAAGCGCCTGGAGGAACTGGTCGGCGCGCCGCTTTTCGAACGGACCACCCGTTCGGTGCGCCTGACACCAGCCGGCGCAGTAATGGCTGCGCACGCCGCCGAGCTCGCCGCGCGCAGCGCGGCCATGCTGCGCGCCACCCGTCGCGCCGCCCATGGCGAGAGCGGTCCGCTCAAGGTGGGGCTGGCCCCGACGGCGGCTTATTCGGCGTTGGCCGACAGCCTCTACCGCTATCGTTGTGACCACCCCGAGGTCGAGCTGGATCTGCACGAGGCCAACTCGGTGGAGATGACGGCCTTGCTGCGCAGCCATCGGATCGACCTGGCCTTCATGCGGCCGATGCCGCCGGAAGCCGGGATCGAGACGGTGGAGATCAGCCGTGAACCCATGATGCTGGCGCTGCGTAGCGACCACGCCTGGGCCGGCCGCAGGCAGGTGGGCCTGCAGGAGGCCGCCAGCCTGCCTTTGATCGGTTATTCCCAGCAGGCCTCGCCGTACTTCCGCCAGTTGCTGCTCGATATGTTCGCCGCCATCGGGCAACGGCCGCAGATCGTGCGCGAGAGCATGATCCCGACCTTGTTGACGCTGGTGGAGATCGGCGCAGGGGCTGCGATCGTGCCGCGCTCGCTTTCCCGCATGCGGGGCGAACCCCTGACTTTTCTTCCCTTGCGGGGAGGGTTGCCGGCCCGCCTGGTTGCCGCCAGCCTGGCGGGCTCAAGCCATGCGGCCGCGCAAGGCCTGATGGCCGAGCTGCGCGGGCGCATGGCACGAGCGGCTTAGAACTTGACGCTCACGCGTGCCCAGAGCGTGCGGCCCGGATCGTTCACGGCGGTGCGTCCCGAATAGCCGAAACCGGCGTTGCCGGCCAGGTTCAGGTGTTCGGCATAGGTTTTATTGAACAGATTGTCGATGCCTGCGCTGAGCTTGACCTGCTTGTTCAAGGCATACCCGCCGTTGACGGAGAACACGCCGAATCCGGCGCTGGGCCCGAAGTCCTTGCCGACCACGTTGCCCTCGTTGCGGGCATAGCGATGCTGGGCCGCGACCAAGCGCCATAGCGCGCCCGCCGACCAGGTGCCGTCATCGTAGGTGGCGCTCAGGCGGGCTTCGAGGGGCGGGATCTGCGGCATGGCGCGGCCGTCGCTGGTGTTGCGCGCCCAGGCGTAGGCCAAGGTGGCCCCGGCCGTCCAGTGCGGCGTGAGGCGATAGCTGGCACCCATTTCGCCGCCGAAGAGGCGCGCATCGACGTTGGTGGCCTGCGAGGTGCTGCCCATCATGCCGCCGCTGCGGTACTTGAAGAGGATGTAGTCACTGACCTTGCCGGCATAACCCGAGAACCATGCCTGCAGGCGTTCGTCGTGATACTGGGCGCCGAAGTCGAACTGCGTGGTCTTCTCGGGCTTGACGCCCTTGAAGGCATTGACCGTACCATCCGGGCCGGTTCCGGGCGAGAACAGCTCCCAATAATCGGGGAAGCGTTCGACGTGGCCCAGGCCCACATACCATTGCACCGGCACCGTCTGCAGATCCTGTTCATAGCGTACAAACCCGCTGGGCAGGGTGTCGCGGCGGCGCTCGTCATGGCTGGGATTGGGCCGCGCATGCATCATGCTGCCGGTGGTGGCGCGGAAGTCCTTGGCTTGCGCCCAGTCGACGCGGGCACCGCTCACCACGCGGCGATCCTCATCCAGGCGCCAGGTCAGTTCGGAGAACAGGCCGGTGTTACCGAAATCGGCATCCTTGACCCAGCGCTGCTCGCGATAGGAGCGCTGTTCGGTGCCATTGCGTGAACGATGCCGGCTTTGCTGGAAATCCAGCCCGGTGATCAGTTCCAGTTGTGGCGAGAGGGTCCAGGTGGCCGCCAGGCGCCCTCCCCAGGTTGCGCGGTCGACATTGGCGGCCATGCCCATGGGCATGGCACTGTGCGGATCGGGTGAACGCAGGGAAAAATTGTCCATGACATGGTCGGCATGGTTGTAGTAGAGCTGCGCCTGCAGCTTGCTGAGCGTGTCGCCCAGGTGCTGCTTTTCCATGCGCAGGCCGAAACTCTCGCGTTTGAAGCGTTCGCCATCCATGCCGCGCCCGGCATAACGGGCGTGGCCATCGCCGGTGCCGGCGGTGACTTCGTAGAGGGTATCGGGATCGGGGGTAAAGCCGAGCGCGAAATCGGCGTTCCACTTGTCCCAGCTTGAGGGCACCTTGTTGCCATCCCCATCCTTGTAGTCCTGGGAGTGGGAATGGTTGCCGGTGATGCGGGTGTACACCTTGTCGTTGCCTGCGGTCAGGTCGAGCATCTGATCGTTGCGCCCGAACGAGCCACCGGTCAGGTTGCCGTCAAAGCGCACGCCTGCTTCCTCAAAGCGTGGCGTATCACGGTCGAAGCGGATGGTGCCGGCCGAGGCTCCCGGGCCCCAGAGCACCGTCTGCGGACCCTTGATGACGGTCAACCGGTCGAAGGTCTCGGGCGAGATGTAGGAGGTCGGCGCATCCATGCGGGCCGGGCAGGCACCGGGCATGCTGCCGCCATCGATGAGGATGTTCAGGCGCGAGCCGAACATGCCGCGCAGCACGGGGTCACCGTTGCTGCCGCCGTTGCGGATGGCCGAGAAGCCGGGGATGGTCTTGAGATAGTCGGCCCCGTCGCTGGCCGGCAGCGGCTGGCGCGGCAGCTTGGGGTCGGTGACGACTGTCAGTGGTGAGCTGGGTGCCACCGCCGTGATGACCACCGGGGCCATGTCGGCCAGGGGCAGGGACATCGCGGGCGCTTCGCCGCTTTGGGCCGGGGGGCAGAAGACGTAGCACAGGGCGGCCGCCAGGGAGCTGGCGCGCACCGGAAAGTAGGGTAGGGACATGATCGCTTTCGATAGATGAAGGGTCCCGCTGCGCTTGGCGCATCAGGACAGGCAACAGGTATCCGCGCAACCAGCGCTGCGAGGCGCGGCCACGGGGAAATCAAGGGGCGAGAGCGGTCAGGCCAGGGGAGGGCCGCGCGGGCGGCCTGGCGCATCGTCCAGCCAGCCTGCGGGAATGAGAGGATCGGGATGGTGCGCCGGCAGGTACGAAGGCGCGGGTTTGTCCAGCGGCCACGACAGGACCAGCAGTACGGGCAGCAGCCCGGCATCGAGCAGCGGGCTGCCGGCCGTGCAGCAGTGCGGCATGGCGCCGGTGTGCGGTGAGTCTTTGGAAAGCGGGGCCGTGCTGCCGTCGGCCTGCAGCGTGATGACGCGCGGGCCGCTGGCCGTGCACACGATGGTGGTGACGCCGTCCACGCGCAGCATGCCCAGCGCCGAGGCGGCGACGACCGAATGGAAGACGAACAGCAAGACCGCGATCAACGCGATCCCTCCTTTGCCGGTTCGTCCTGTTGCCAACATGCGTGTCGTCTCTGGGTTTTTGCGGCCGGATGGTAGCACGCACCCGGCGGCGCTGGTCCGGATCGCGTCGTTCTCAGGTGAAGCCGTATCAGATTTAACTGACAGTTAGTTAGGTCTATTCTGACATTACGTCGGGGATAGGCCTGATGCAAACTGCCGCCATCCCTGGAACAAAACGGCAGAACCCTATGTTGAACGGTCTCTATACCGCGCCCCAGCGCGACATGCGCTTTGCGCTTTACGATGTACTTGATGCCGAGACGGTATTGCGTGAGCGTTGCGGCGCCACCGACATCGACCGCGATATCCTCGATCAGATCCTGGAGGGCGCGGACCGGTTCTGTCACGGTGTGCTGGCCCCGCTCAATGCCCCCGGCGATCGCAGCGGCTGCCAGTTGCAGGGCCACGAAGTGCGTACGCCGGCCGGCTTTGCGCAGGCCTATCAGGCCTATGCCGAAGGGGGCTGGTCCGGGCTTTGCGCCTGCCCCGAGCACGGCGGCCAGGGGCTGCCGACGGTGGTGTCGGCCCTGTTCGGTGAAATGCTGGGCGCCAGCAATATTTCCTTTGCCCTCTATCCCCGGCTCTCGGAAGGCGCCTATCGCTGTCTGCGCGCAACCGCCAGCCCCGAGCTGCAGGCCCTGTACGGCCCGCGCCTGGCCAGCGGTGAATGGACGGGCACCATGTGCCTGACCGAGCCCCAGGCCGGCACCGACCTGGGCCGGCTGCGTACCCGTGCCCAGCCCCAGGATGATGGCAGTTACCTGATCGACGGCGGCAAGATCTTCATTTCCTCGGGCGAGCACGACCTGACCGAGAACATCGTGCACATGGTGCTGGCGCGTCTGCCGGATGCGCCGGCAGGCACGCGGGGTATTTCGCTGTTCCTGGTGCCCAAACGGCTGCCGGATGCGCAAGGCAATCCGGGCGAGCGCAACGGGGTGTATTGCGATGCCCTGGAGCACAAGCTCGGCCTGCGCGCCAATGCGACCTGCGTGTTGCGTTTCGAAGCCGCCCGCGGTTATCTGGTGGGGGAGGCCAACAAGGGCCTGGCCGCCATGTTCGTGATGATGAACTCCGCCCGCCTGGGCACCGGCGCGCAGGCGCTGGGCCTGACCGAGATCGCGCTGCAGAAATCGCTGGCCTACGCGGCCGAGCGGTTGCAGTCGCGCGCACCGGGACAGCGCGATGGTTCCGGCGAGGCCGACCCTATTCTGGCGCAACCCGATGTGCGTCGCATGCTGCTGACCCAGCAGGCCTGGGGGCAGGGCGCACGCATGTTCCTGTACTGGCTTGCCCTGCAGATCGACATGGAACAGCATGCGCCCCTGGCCCAGGACCGCGAGCGGGCGGCGGGTTTGCTGAGCCTGCTGACCCCCGTTGCCAAGGCTTTTGTTTCGGACAACGCCGTGGAATCGGTGAACCTCGCGGTGCAGGTCCACGGCGGCAGCGGCTACATCGTCGAGTCGGGCATCGAGCAGACGCTGCGCGATGTCCGCATCCTGCCCATCTACGAGGGTACCAACGGGGTGCAGGCCCATGACCTGCTGGCGCGCAAGGTGCTGGCCGATGGCGGGGCCCGTTTGCAGGGGCTGGTGGAGATGGCCGGGCAGGCTGCCCAGGCCTTGCAGCCCTGGCCGCAATGGGCGGCTTGCGGGGCGGCGCTCGATGCGCTGGGCCGCCAATTGATGCAGGCCGTGCCCCGGCTGGCGGCGCTGGCCGAGCGCGAGCCCGCCCAGGTCGGCGCGTCGGCGGCAGATTTTCTGCGCCTGGTGGGGCATCTGGTCTATGGCCAATTCTGGTGTCGCGCTATCGTGGCGGCCCTGCAAACCCTGCCGGGCGGCCAGCAACAGGAAGAAAAGCTGGCCACGGCGCGGTTTTATTTCGATGTGTTGTTCCCCGAGACCGAGATGCGCCTGGCGCGGCTGTTTGTGCCGGCCGACAGGGTGATGGACCCCGGCGCCTTGGTGATTTGAGTCGCAGCGTTTTCAGGCCTATGACCCTACCCAGCTATTGGATCCGTGCGGATCTGTCCAGTGCAGCGCGCATCCGCGAGTTCGAAGCCCGGCCGCTGGCCGCGCGCGGGCTGCCAGCCAGCACCTATGAGTTGCTTGCGGCGGCCTGCCGCCACGCCCCGCAGGCGATCGCCATCCGCTATGTGGAGCATCCGGCCGACGCGGCCTGTCCGCCCGGCATCCGCTATGACGAGATGCTGGCGCGCGTGCACCAGATGGCAGACCTGATTCGCCAGGAGGGGATCGGCCGCGGCGAGACCGTCAGCCTGCTGCTGGCCAATACGCCGCCGGCACTCTACGCCCTGTGGGGCGGGCAGACGGTGGCCGTGGTCAATCCGGTTAACTGGATGCTGGAGGCCGAGGCCATTGCCGCCATTTTGCGGGCTGCCGGCACGCGCCTGCTGATGGCCTATGGCGGTGACGCCCAGACGCCCATCTGGGACAAGGTGCTGCAGGTGGTGGCGCGCTGCCCGCAAGTGAAAACCGTGGTCCGGCTGGGCGGAGACCGCAGCGGCCCGGCACCCGCCGGCGTGCGGTTCCTGGACTATGACGTCGATATCGACCGCTATGATGCGACGCCGCCTGCCCCCGGCCAGTTGCCGCGCGGCGAGGATCTGGCGGCGCTGTTCCCGACCGGCGGCACGACTGGCGACCCCAAGCTGGTGCGACTGAGCCACGCCAACATCGTGGCCAGCGCGTGGTTGAGCGCCGCGGTGGCCGGGATCTCCGAAGGGGAACGGCGCCTGTCGGCCACGCCGCTCTACCACGTGGTGGGTGCGTTTGCCGGTTGTCTGGCCACGGTGGCGCGCGGGGCCTGCGTGGTGCTGGCGACCTCGGCCGGCTGGCGTCATCCGCAGTTGTTGCCACAGTTGGGCCATGTACTGCGTACTTGCGGCATTCATTACCTGACTATCGTGCCCACCATCATGAACCAACTGGTGCAAGGCGGCCTGACCCGGGACGACCTGGCCAGCGTCAAGGGTGTGATGTCGGGCTCGGCCCCTCTATCCGAAGCGGTGGCCGAGCGTTTGCTGGCCTTGAGCGGCCTGCCGGTGCGGGAAGGCTACGGCATGACCGAGACCACGTCGGTGTGCATGATGAATCCGGCCGGCGGCCCCGTGAAGACCGGCTCGGTGGGCTTGCTGTTTCCCTATCACCGCGCACGTGTGGTCGATGAGCAAGGGCGGGACTGCGCGCCAGGCCAGTCCGGTCTGCTGTGGCTGGCCGGCCCGACCATTGCCGACGGCTATGCCGGCGGCGGGGCCTTGCCGGGGGACGGCGGCCAGTGGCTGGACACCGGCGACCTGGGCCGCATCGACGAGGACGGCTATATCTGGATCACGGGCCGGCGCAAGGATCTGATCATCCGGGGCGGCCACAACATCGACCCCAAGGCGGTCGAAGAGGTGTTCTATCGCCATCCGCTGGTGCAGGAGGCCGCCGTGGTCGCGCGGCCGGACAGCTACGCCGGCGAGGTGCCGGTGGCCTATGTGCAATTGCGGCCCGACGCTGGCATCGATGCGCAGGCCTTGCTGCAGGCCGTGCGTCCGGGTATCGCCGAGCGCGCCGCCGTGCCCAAGGATTGCTACATCGTCGAGGCCCTGCCGCGCTCACCGGTGGGCAAGATCCTCAAGCACCGCCTGCGCGAGGACGCCACCTTGCGCGGCTTCGAGAAAGCCCTGCAGGACGCGGGCCTGCTGGCGGGTGTGCACCTGCAGCTGGAGCCCGGCGCGCCGCTGCGGATCACGCGGCGGCCAGGCGGCCCGTCGGCCGAGCAGCTGCGGGCCGCGCTGGCCACCTTCACCACCCCTTATTCCATCGAGCCAGCCGAGCCGGCCACTGTCTAGGAGACACTGATGAACTATTCCCTGA
>JAEWJD010000134.1 GCA_023386765.1 Pseudomonadota bacterium
GCGCCAACCCACATAAGCCCCCCCCGGACGGCGGCCAAGCCGCCGTCCGGCCTCTTGCCGCCTCAGGCAGCTCGCGATGCCAGCTCCCGAAGTGCCGGTTTGAGCACCTTGCCGGTCGGGTTCTTGGGCAACTCCTCGACCCAGATATAGCGCTTGGGCCGCTTGAAACGCGCGATCTGCGCGGTACAAACACGATCCAGGTCAGCCTCGACGACTGGCTCTGCCCGTACCACGACCGCCGTCACGATCTCTCCCCAATCTGGATCGGGCACGCCGATGACCGCCACCTCCCTGACCGCCGGGTGCTGCAACAAGGCGTCCTCAACCTCACGCGGGTAGATATTGCTGCCGCCGCTGATGATGACATCCTTGGAGCGATCCTTGAGATGCAAGCGCCCGCGCGCGTCCAGGCTGCCGATGTCGCCGGTGTACAGCCCGCCGTCGACCAGGGTGCGCTGGGTCGCAGCCGGATTGCGCCAGTAGCCCTGCATGACGGTGTCGCCATACACCACGATCTCACCAGGCTCACCAGGCTGCACATCGCACCCCTGCCCATCGACGATGCGCAGATCAATGCCACTCTGTGCGTAACCCACCGAGGCCAGCGTCGCACTGTCCCCCTGCGCCACCGCCTGGGCCAAGGCATCGGTTCCCAGCGCGCTGATCGTCATCGGCGTCTCGCCCTGCCCGTACATCTGCGCCACCCGGGGGCCGAAGACCTCCACCGCCTGGCGGATGTCTTCGGCGTAGAACGGCGCACCGCCCACCAGGAAGGCACGCAGGCCTGGCAACACCAGCGCCTGCTCGCGTACGTGACGCGTCATGCGGTTGATGATGGTGGGCGCAGCAAACAGACTGGCGCGCGAATGGGTCTGCAGCAGTCCGGCCAACTCGGCTTCGTCAAAGCCACCGCTGGCGCTGACCACCTGCAGGCCGCCCCGCATGACATAAGCGATGCCATACAGACCGCTGCCATGCGACATCGGCGCAACGTGGACCAAGACATCTTCGTGCCCGATGCTGAGCATGTCGGCATGGAAGTTCAGCGCCATGGCACTCAGGTTGGCGTGCGAGAGCATGACCCCCTTGGGCCTGCCAGTGGTGCCGCTGGTATAGAACAGCCAGGCCAACTCCTGAGCCTGGCCCGCCTGTCCCGGCAGCACCGGGTCCGGCACAGCCTCAGGCGGATGCTGCCAGGCCGGGCTATCGACATCCAGCCAAGCCACCGCCGGCGCGCCGTCCTCCTGGCGCAACTGCGCCAGGAACTCCCCTTGCGAAAGGCATAGCCGAGCCTGCGCGTCCTCCAGGATGTAATGCACTTCACGTGGATGCAGTTTGCTGTTGACCGGCACCACGCACAGGCGCGCCAGCCAGCAAGCCCACATGGCTTCGGCATATGCCGTGCTGTTCTTCATGGCGAGGCAGACACGCTCACCTGGACTCAGGCCGTACTCGACGCGTAACAGCCGCGCCAACGCCTGCACCCGCAGGCCCAGGCCGGCATAACTGACAGCCGGCCCGTCACCGCAGGCCAGCGCGGGACGCGCGCCATACAGGCTGACGCTGCGCAAAAAGAGATTTCCCAGATGCATGACGTCCTCTTGCTCAACCGCCGGAGACCGCATTGGCCCCGAATGCCGGCGTCTCGTTGCGCGAACCCTTGGCGCGCAAACGGGTCAGGAACACGAAGAGCACCACCCCATACGTCAGCACCGACAGCGCCAGGACCACCATGCCGGCCGAATAGTTGCCGAAAGCATCCTTGGCCCAGCCCGTCAGGTAAGGGCCGACGAATCCCCCCAGATTGCCCACCGAGTTCACCAATCCGATACCGGCCGCAGCCGCCGCGCCGGTCAGGAAAAGGGTCGGCAAGGCCCAGAACAGGATGTTGCTGGCGAGGATCCCTGATGCCCCGATACACAGGCCGACCAGGCCAAGCACCGGAGAACCGGAGAAACCGGCCAACAGCAGGCCCAGGCTACCGACGGCAGCGGGAATCAGGATATGGAAACGCTTCTCGCCCATTTTGTCGGAGTGGCGCGCGTTCAACACCATGGCGAAGGCCGCGCACAGATACGGGACGGCCGTCAGCAGGCCGGCCTGCGCATCGCTCAGGCCGCCAAAGCCCTTGATGATCTGCGGCATCCACAACGTGATCCCGAACAGCGCGGTGATGTTGCACAGGATGGCCAGCGACAACAGCAGCACGCGCCCGCTCATCAGGGTCTGCATCACGCTGTAGGTCTTCTTGCTTTCCTTTTGCCGGCGCTCCTGCTCCAGCGTGTCCACCAACCACTGACGCTGTGCCGGCTGCAGCCAGGCCGCCTTGGCCGGTTGGCTCTCAAGCTTGAAAAACGCAATCACCCCGACCACGACCGCCAGCCCGCCTTCAATCAGGAACATCCATTTCCAGCCTGCCAGGCCGCCGGCCTCATGCAGGTAGGCGATGATGCCGGTCGACAAAGGCGCGCCGATCAACACCGAGATGGGCAGCCCCAGGATGAACACCGCCGTGGCGCTGGCCAGCACCCGGGCCGGAAACCACAGCGTGAGATACAGCACGATCCCCGGGAAAAAGCCCGCTTCGGCCACGCCCAGCAGAAAGCGCATGACATAGAACGACGTCTCGCCCTGCACAAAGGCAAAACCGGCCGAGATGATGCCCCAGGTGACCATGATGCGTGCAATCCAGACACGCGCGCCGACGCGATGCAGGATCAGGTTGCTGGGCACTTCGAACAGAAAGTAGCCAATCGAGAAGATGCCGGCGCCAAAGCCATAGATCTTGGCCGTGAACGCCAATTCTTCGTTCATGTGCAAGGCCGCAAAGCCGACGTTCACACGATCCAGGAAGGCCACGATGTAGCACAGCACCAGGAACGGCAGGATCTTCCAGTACAGCTGGCGTATGGTTGTTTTTTCGAGAGTTTGCTTGTCCATGTTGTCTCCGATTCTTGTTGTTATGGGAAATATCAGTCGGTGTAGCCCGGCGATACCCGCTCGAGCCGACGCAGCAGCGCCGGCCACTCGCGCGATTGCGGCTTGACCAGATCTGCCATCCACTGGTTCGCCGTCAAGCTTGCCAGCGCGTCGTCCGGCAGACGCAGCGGCCGGCCGCTGGCCTGTGCCTGCAGTTGCACCCGGGCGGCCTTCTCTAGGTAGAACATCTCCACGAAGGCATGGCCCACCGAGCGACCGACGGTAAGAGTGCCGTGATTGCGCAGGATCATGGCTGCGCCCTCGCCCAGGTCGGCCACCAGCCGTTCCTGTTCGCCCATGGTCAGGGCGATGCCTTCGTAGTCGTGATAGCCCAGCCGGCCATGAAAACGCATGGCGTGCTGCGTCAGCGGCAGCAAGCCCTCCTCCAGGCACGACAGCGCCATGCCCGACTCGGTATGCAGGTGCATGACGCACTGCGCATCCTCGCGCGCGGCGTGGATGGCCCCGTGGATGACAAAGCCGGCCGCATTCGGAGCGGCGATCGATGCGCCGATCACATTGCCCTGCAGGTCAATCTTCACCAGGCTGGACGCGGTGATTTCGTCAAAGGCCAGTCCCAGCGGGTTGACCAGGAAATGATGCTCCTTGCCCGGTACCCGGGCCGACAGATGGGTGTAGATCAGATCGTCCCAGCCGAACAGCGCGCACAAGCGGTAAGCCGCCGCCAGGTCGCGCCGCACCTGCATCTCGGCGGCGCTGACCGGGGTGGTATCCTGCACCTGTCGCACAGGCAGGTCGAATGATGAATATGACGTTTCTTGCCCCTGCATTTCTCTCACTACCTCACTCAAGACTCTGAACAATCGGTACGCTCAATTAATAAACTGAACGTTTAGTATTGAAAATTATGGTTGAAGCCAAGTCAAGCCAGGGCTTGCCCTCAGGTGCGTCGCCGGGCCGCGGTCGCAAGCGCAGCGTGGCCGTCGAAATCGCCGTGCTGGATGCCACCTACGCCTTGCTCTCGCAGGATGGGCTGCATGCCACCACCGTGGAATCCATCGCCGCGCGCGCCAAGGTCAGCAAGGCCACCATCTACAAATGGTGGCCCAATCGCGCTGCCGTCATCATGTCGGCCTTTCTGCGCTACGGCGGGCAAGCCCTGCCCTATCCGGATGAGGTCACGCTGCAAAGCGTGATCGACCGCCTGATGGTCATGGCCGAAGAATTCACCGGGATCGTCGGCACCATGGTCAAGGCCCTGATCGCTGAGGGGCAGTCGGACCCGGAGGTGGCCCAGGCCTTTCGCGATGGCTACATCGCCGAACGCCGCAAGCACGGGGTGGAGATCGTCAACGACGCCATCAAGCGAGGGCTGATCCACAAGGCCGACCCCAACGTCGTTCTGGACCTGCTCTACGCACCGCTCTATTACCGGCTGTTGGTCGGCCATCAACCGCTGACCCGCGAGTTCGTGCACGACCATGTCGTGCTGGCCATGAAAGGCCTGGCGCGCGCACCCGATGCGATCACGCTGGTGATGCCGGCTGCCCGCAAGAAAGCCACCCAAAGCCCAGCCCGGAAAACCGCCGCTGCCCGCCCCCGCAAAGCCTGATTCACGATTGACTTCGCCGCCCCAATAATTAAACTAAACGTTTTGTTTACTATTAATGAAACGAGAGGCAGACATGAAAGGCGGCAATCCATTGCAGAACCAGGCACAACGCAAGCAGGCTGGCGCCTGCATCGTGGTCACCGGCGCAGCCGGCGGCATCGGTGCGGCGGTCGCGCGCCGTCTGCATGACGACGGCTGGCATGTAGTGGCCACCGACCTTTCCCTCGACACTCTGTCACAGGCCCTGCAGGCCGGCTCGCGGATGACCTTGGCGGCGCTCGATGTTGCCCGCCCCGACTCCGTGGCGCAGCTGGCGGAGCAACTGCGCGACAGTCTGCCTGCCGGCGTGGCCGGCCTGGTCAACGTGGCCGGCGTGCTGCAGGATGTGCGGGCATTGCTGGACATGGACGACGACGCCGCACGCCGCATCTGGGAGGTCAATTACTTCGGTGCCGAGCGCTGCATGAAAGCCTTGGCTCCCGCCATGGTCGCCGGCGGTGGCGGTTCGGTGGTGAACATCACCTCGATCAACGAACTGCAACCGCTGCCTCTGCACGCCTATGCACCCAGCAAGGTGGCGCTGGGCGCACTGACTCGCCTGGCCGCCGGAGAGTTCGGCCCCGCAGGCGTGCGCGTCAACGCGGTGGCGCCCGGATTCACGCTCACGCCGATCTTCCGCGACAAGCTGGAGAGCGGCAAACGGGACGCCGGCATGATCGAGCAGCACACCGCCATGGGCCGCCTGGTGGAAACGAGCGAGATTGCCTCGGCCGTCAGCTTTCTGATCGGCGACGATGCCAGCGCCATTACCGGCGTGTCCCTGCCAGTGGATTGCGGCTGGCTGGCCAGTGCCCACTGGATGAACTTCCGTCAGCTGGGCGCAGCCTGATCCGGCCCGGCGGGCCGTTTGCGGCACGGTCTGCGCAACGCTAGACTGGACGCCAGCCGGCCCGCCTGGGGCCTGCCCCCCCTCACGCGCCCCCTCCTTCGCCATGTCCCTGCAAAGTTGGCTGATCTACCTGATCGCCGTCACCGGTCTTTCGCTCACCCCCGGCCCCAACACGCTGCTGGCCCTGACCCACGGCGCGCTGCATGGCCATCGCAAAGCCATCTGGACCATCACCGGCGGGGCGATGGGCTTCATCGCACTGATTGCCCTGTCCATGCTGGGCATCGGCGCCCTGCTCAAGGCCTGGGCACCGGCGCTGACAGCCCTGAAGTGGATCGGCGGCGCATATCTGCTGTGGCTCGGCATCCAGCTGTGGCGCGCGCCCGCCGTGCAGTTGCAGCCCCCGCCCGGGCAGCCGACCCAGCGCGGTACACGGCTGTTCAGCCAAGGCTTCGCCGCCGCGATCTTCAACCCCAAGGCATTGCTGTTCTATGGCGCTTTCCTGCCGCAATTCATCGACCCGACGCGCAGCCTGCTGACCCAGTTCGCCGTGATGGCCGCCACCTTCGCCGTGATCGAGTTCGCGGTGGAGTACCTGCTGGCCCGCACGGCGCACCGCGTGCGGCCCTGGCTGGAACGCACCGGGCGGCGCTTCAACAAAGCCTGTGGCGGCCTGTTCGCCCTGATGGGCGCGGCGCTGCCGACCACCTGAAACCCGGCACGCCCGCCCACTTGATCATTTCCTTTAGATGTGTGTATAATTATTTTCTTCGCCAAACACGCGATGTTTTACGAAGAACGCTGAAAAGCAACGCGGGAGTAGCTCAGTTGGTAGAGCGCAACCTTGCCAAGGTTGAGGTCGCGAGTTCGAGACTCGTCTCCCGCTCCAGTATTCAAAAAAGGGAAGCCCCGGCATCTTAGCCCTGCTTCCTTTTTTCTTGCAGGCTGCCGGCGCAATGGCAGAGTGGTTATGCAGCGGATTGCAAATCCGTGTACGTCGGATCGATTCCGGCTTGCGCCTCCAAGTACCGAAAGGCCCACAGCAATGTGGGCCTTTTTCTTTTCCGGTACGGCATCGGGGGCCGCCAGGCCATCGATCGGCAGGCTGCGCTTTTCGCGTCCGGCCCGAACGGCTGCCCCTGCCTATAATGCCCAGGCACTGTCACTACGGAGCCCTCGATGGATCAAGCCGTCCTTGACGCCCTGCAACGCTGGCCCGATGTGCCCGCCGCCTATGGCTGGCTGTCGCTGGACCGGCGAGGCCGCTGGCACCTGCACCCCCAGGGTGCCCCCGAATCCATCACCAATCCGCAGATCCTGGCCTTCATCAACCGCAACTATGCCGTCAACGAGCACGGCCAGTGGTTTTTCCAGAACGGCCCGCAACGCGTCTATGTCATGCTGGAGGGCGCGCCCTACATCCTGCGCCTGGATGACCGGGCCCACGGCCTGATCACGCACAACGGGCTGGATGCCGGCCCCGTACTCGGCTGGTGGCTCGATGACGAAGGGCAGGTCTGGGCGCGCACGCAACAGGGGCCGGGCCTCATCGACGATCGCGACCTCCCCGCTGGCCTGGAGCGCCTCACCCTGGACAGCGGGCGCCCTCTCCTGGCGGCCGACGATCTCACCCAGACCCAGACCGTGCATGGCCTGGGCGGCGCAGCCCCCTGGCGTCACGCGGATCGCGCGGCCCTGCCCGCCTTGCTGGGGTTCGATCCCCGGCCGCAAGCCTGAACGCTTTACCCCACCCGCAACGGAGCCGCCATGGACACGCCCACCGCCATGCAGACTTTTGTCAACGTCGTGGAGCTGGGCTCCTTTGCCGCGGCGGCCGAACGCGCCAACCTGGCGCGCTCGGTGATCACCCGCCAGATCGCCTTTCTGGAGCAGAAGTATGGCGTACGGCTCCTTAACCGCAGCACGCGCAAACTCAGCATGACCGAGGCCGGACGGGCCTTCTACGACAGGGTGCGCCCGCTGCTGCATGAGCTGGATGAACTGGGCCTGGCGCTGCTGGCACAAGGCCCTGGGCAAGCACCCAGCGGACAGCTGCGCATCGCCGCGCCGGTCTCTTTCGGAATACTGCAGCTGGCCCCAGCCATCAACGCGTACCTGCAACGCTACCCGCAGGTCACGATCGACCTGGACCTGAACGACCGTACCGTGGATCTGGTGGAAGACGGCTTCGACGTCGCCGTGCGGATCGGGCCCCTGCACGATTCCGCTCTGGTCGCCCGCCCGTTGGCGCCCCAGGCGCTGCATGTCTGCAGCTCGCCGGGCTATCTGGAGCGCCATGGAATGCCGGCCCATCCCGAGGCGCTGCGCCAGCACCGCTGCCTGCACTACCGCTACGCCAGCGGCGGCGTGGACTGGTCATTCGAAAAGGACGGCCAGACCACCCTGGTTCGCATCACCCCGGCGATGCGTGCGAACAATGGCGATGTGCTGCGCACCGCCGCCCTGGCCGGCCAGGGCATCATCCTGCAACCGGACTTCCTGGTGGGCGATGACCTGCGCGCCGGACGCCTTGTCGCCATCCTGCCGGAGTATCGCCGCCCACCCATCACCATGATGGCCGTCTACCCACAGCGCCGCCTGCTCTCGCCCAAGGTGCGCACATTCGTGGATCACCTGGAAATGCATTTCGGCCAGCGCCGGGCGCAAACGGTAGAATCCGCATCATGACCGACCCCATCCGCTACTTCCCGGCGCCACGCCGCGCCCGCTTCTGCAGCCAGTGCGGCTCGCCCGTCCAGCATCGCGTCCCCGAAGATGACAACCGGGCCCGCGACATCTGCGATCACTGCGGCGCCATCCACTACCAGAACCCGCGCATGGTGGTCGGCACGGTGCCGATCTGGGAAGGCAAGATCCTGCTGTGCCGCCGCGCCATCGAGCCGCGCTACGACACCTGGACGCTGCCGGCCGGCTTCATGGAGCTGGGAGAAAGCACGGCCCAGGGCGCGACGCGCGAAACGCTCGAAGAATCCGGCGCCCGGATCGAGCTGGGGCCGCTGTACACCATCATCGACGTGCCGCAGGTTGATCAGGTGCATATTTTCTATCTGGCCCGCGCGCTCGGCCCGGAGCTGGACCCGGGCCCGGAGAGCCTGGAGGCGCGTTACTTCGCCCTCGACGAAATCCCCTGGCCAGAGTTGTCCTTCCGCACGGTGGCCACCACGCTGGAACGCTATCGTGACGATCAGCGCGAGGGCCGCTTTCCGACGTATCACTGCACCCTTCCTTCGCATCGCACCTCTTGAAGCTGCCCTGGCTGGACGCCGACACCCCCTTCCCTGACGCCAGCCTGGCGCTGGCCGAGCCCAACGGCCTGCTGGCCGCCGGCGGCACCCTGTCGGTCGAACGGCTGCGCATGGCCTACGCGCACGGGATCTTCCCCTGGTATTCGGAAGGCGAACCGGTGTTGTGGTGGAGCCCCGATCCGCGCATGGTGCTGGCCTGCGCCGATTTCTCGCTCTCGCGCTCGATGCGCAAGACGCTGCGACGCCTGGCCCGTGACGAAGCCACCGGACACTCTCCGGTGCAGGTCCGGGTGGATACCGCCTTTCGGCAGGTGATCGCGGCCTGCGCGCAAAGCCGCGAGGGCCAGCAAGGCACCTGGATCACGGCGGACGTGCAGGCCGCCTACGCCGCCTGGCATGCGGCCGGTCAGGTGCACAGCATCGAAACCTGGATTGACGGAGAACTGGCCGGCGGCCTGTACGGCATCAGCCTGGGCGGCATGTTCTTCGGCGAATCCATGTTTGCGCGTGCCACCGACGCCTCAAAGATCGCCCTCGCCTATCTGGTGGCCTTCCTGCAGCGCCACGGCGTCGCATGGATAGACTGCCAGCAGCAGACCGGCCACCTGGCCAGCCTGGGCGCCCGCCCGCTGCCTCGCCATGAGTTCCAGGCCGGCCTCGCCCTCGCCCGCCTGCAGGCCACCCCGCCCTGGCAGACGGGTGTGCTGCGCCAGGACGGACACATCGTGACCGACGCCAATCAGCGTTAATATCGGGACAGCAGGCGCACTGTCTGCGCCGTCACGTCACGCATGAGCCAGCTTAAAGAACTTCCCTTCGCCACGCTGCAGTTCTATGCCACCGCGCCCTATCCCTGCAGCTATCTGCCGGGACGTCAGGCGCGCTCCCAGGTGGCCGCCCCCAGCCATCTGATCCATGCCGGCACCTACTCGCAACTGGTGCAACAGGGTTTTCGCCGCAGCGGCCTGTTCACCTACCGGCCTTACTGCGACAACTGCCAGGCCTGCGTGCCGCTGCGGGTCGATGCAACGGCCTTCACCCCCAACCGCAGCCAGCGACGTGCCTGGAAAGCCCACCAGGACCTGCGCCCACTCGTGGCAGAACTGGCCTGGTCGCCCGAGCACTACGAGCTCTATACCCGCTACCAGCAGAGCCGCCACCCCGGCGGCGGCATGGACGAGGACAGCCGCAGCCAATATGCGCAGTTCCTGCTGACCTCGCGCGTGAATACGCGGCTGGTCGAGTTCCGCGATCCTGGCGACCAACTGGCCATGGTGTCGCTCATCGACATCCTGGAAGACGGCCTGTCGTCGGTCTACACCTTCTACGACCCGGAGGCGGCCGGCAGCCTGGGCACCTACAGCATCCTGTGGCAACTCGACCAATGCCGCCAGCTCGGCCTGCCCTGGCTCTATCTCGGCTACTGGATCCGGGACAGTCGGAAAATGGCATACAAATCCGGTTTCCTTCCGCAGCAGCTTTATGTTGACGGGCAGTGGCGCAACCCCTGAATATCCCCTCCCCGCACGCCCGGCCCTCGCATACAATTCTGCCTCATGTCTATCTTATTCAACGCCTACCCCCTGGCCCGTCCGGCGCTCTTCGCCATGGATGCGGAAACCGCCCACGAAGTCACGCTCGCCGGCCTGCAGCGCGCCTACGATTGCGGCACCACCCGGCGCTGGCTGCACGACCAACCGCAATGGCCCGTCACCCTGATGGGGCTGACGCTGCGCAATCCGGTCGGGCTGGCTGCGGGTCTGGACAAGAACGGGGCGCATATCGATGCGCTGGGCAACCTGGGATTCGGGTTCGTTGAAGTCGGCACGGTCACGCCCCGCGCGCAGCCGGGCAACCCCAAACCGCGCATGTTCCGCCTGCCCAAGGCCAATGCGCTCATCAACCGCCTGGGGTTCAACAATCAGGGGCTGGATGCCTTTCTGGCCAACGTCACCCGCAGCCAGTTCCGCCAGCAGGGCGGCGTGCTCGGACTGAACATCGGCAAGAACGCGGACACCCCCATCGAGCGGGCCGCAGACGACTACCTGATCGGCCTGGCCGGCGTCTATCCGCACGCCGACTATGTCACGGTGAACATTTCGTCGCCCAATACGCAGAACCTGCGGGCCCTGCAAGGCGGCGACGAGCTCTCCCAACTGCTGGCTGCGCTGCGCGACAAGCGCAACGAACTGGCTCAACAGCATCAACGCCAGGTGCCCCTGGCAGTCAAGATCGCCCCCGATCTGACGCCCGAGCAGATCGACGTCATTGCCGACACGCTGCTGGCCCACGGGGTGGATGGCGTCATCGCCACCAACACCACGCTGTCGCGCGATGCCGTGCAAGGCATGGCCCATGCCCAGGAGGCCGGCGGCCTGTCGGGCGCACCGGTCCACGAACTGTCGCTGGCAGTCATCGAACGCCTGCGCCAGCGCGTGGGGCAGGCGCTGGCCATCATCGGGGTGGGCGGGATTCTTTCAGGCCAGCAGGCCCGCGAAAAAATCGCCGCAGGCGCCGATGCCGTCCAGCTCTACACCGGCCTGATCTATCGTGGCCCGGCCCTGGTCGGCGAGTGCGTGGCAACCCTGCGCAATACGGCTGGAAAATAAAAAGCAGGGCGGCCACCTCGGTGGCCCGCCCTGCTTTATCCTGCTGCGCCGGCAGCGGATAAAAAAAGGCCACCCGAAGGTGGCCCTAATTCCAGCTCTGCTCTGTGATAACACGGTACTACATACCCGGTAATCATCACAAGCCCAATCTGGGAATATGCCCCGCCAGCCAGGCTTGCGGGGCATGATTCATTGCTGAGGGTCAGGCGCGGCGGGCGCGGCCAGCCGCCTTGGACGCCACCTCGGCGGCATCCGAAGCCGCCTTGAACGTCGCATTGGTCGCGGCATTCAGGTTCGATTCGGCCACATCGGCAGCCTGCTTGGCGGCCTTGGTCAGCGACTCGTAGGCGCTATTGGCGGTAGCCAGCGACGACTTGATCAGCGCCACGGCGCTTTCCGAGCCATTGGGGGCGTTGCGCGACAGTTGCTCGACGGCCTCATTGATGTGTTCCTGACCTTCGGCGATCTGCGCTTCGGCCAGCTTGGCCAGGTCGCTTTGCACGCCGTTCAGGATGTCATAGACATGCTTGCCGTAGGCCAGGGCCTTTTCGGCGCTGGGCTGCACCAGGCCAGTGGAGAAGGTGGCCGCGTCTTGCGGATCCTTCAGGTCAACGGCCTGCTGCGACTTCTGAGCCACTTCGTCCAGGGTGGCCTTGACCACCTTCAGGTTAAGGTCGACCAGCTTTTCAAAGCCGGTGAACATGGCGGTCTGGGCAGCGACCAGGGTATTGAGGGCCGACTTCTGACGGGCCAGGATCTGTTGCGGAATAGCGCTCATAGGGGTTCTCCTTCACGGTAATTAGGATCAGGACACCGCATCGCGGATGACCTGCCACCAAACGGGCGCGGACCTGGCGTTGATCGCTGCCGGCTCGTTTGCTGCGATGCACAAAGTCTATTGTAGGAGCTAAAAAAAGCCTGTCAAGCACTTTTTGTGCAACGCACAATTTCAAACTGGAGGGCTTTCCCGCTCTGACCGACTGCGGAATTTCCCCAGGGTGACGCGCCCCCCGGTGCTGTCTACACTGCGCGGATGCTGGCACGTTGAAAGCTATTCGACAGCCAGACGATCCAAAAAAACAACAAGACATCCCTCACCGCAGCGCATTGCAAACCACAGGAGACGCCATGAACCGACTTCCCCGCATGTTTTCGCTCGCTGCTGCCTTGGGCGTGGCCTTTGCCGCGGGAGGCGCCCAGGCGAAATATCCCGATCATCCGGTCAACATGGTGGTGCCCTTCGCCGCCGGCGGCCCCACCGACAACGTCGCCCGCTCGCTGGCCGAGGCCATGCGCCCGGCCCTGGGCGAAACCATCGTGGTGGAAAACAAGGGGGGAGCCGGCGGCACGATCGGCACCACCCAGGTCGCACGGGCCGCGCCCGATGGTTATCAGATTCTGCTGATGCACGCCGGTTTCTCGACGGCCCCCTCGCTTTATAAAAATCCGGGTTACGACCCCTACAAGAGCTTCGCCCCCATCGGTCTGGTGGTCGATGTGCCGATGACCATCGTGGCGCGCTCTGACTTCCCGGCCAACAACATCCAGGAGCTGGTCGAGTACGTCAAGAAGAACCCGGATAAGGTCTCGCTGGCGAATGCGGGCATCGGCGCGGCCAGCCACCTGTGCGGCGTGATGCTGGCCGAGGCCCTGGGCGTGGATCTGCTGACGGTGCCGTACAAGGGCACGGCGCCAGCCATGAACGACCTGCTTGGCAAACAGGTGGATCTGCTGTGTGACCAGACCACCAACACCACGCCGCAGATTGCCTCGGGCAAGATCAAGGCCTATGCCGTGACCAGCCTGGAACGCGTGCCGACCCTGCCGGATCTGCCGACCATGGACGAATCCGGTTTCAAGGGGTTTGAGGTCGGTATCTGGCACGGCATGTGGGCCCCCAAGGACACGCCGCCGGAGATCCAGAAGAAGCTGCAGGAATCCCTGAAGGCCGGCATGGCCGACCCGCGCTTCCAGGAACGCATGCGCCAGCTGGGCGCCTCGGTGCTGACCAAGGAAGCCAATCCCGAAGGCCTGGACGCCAAGGTGAAGCAGCAGGTGCCGCAGTGGGAGAAGCTTTTCTCCAAGGCCAAGATCGAAAAACAATAAACCGGCCAGCAGCCCGCTAACGACAAGGCCTCCCCATCCGGGGAGGCCTTGTTCGTTCAGGAGATTCCGAGTCCGGCGGACTCAGGCGACCGCGGCGCTCGAATGACTGTCAGGCTCGAAGCCCAGCGCCTCGGAGATGAGAGAGGCGGCATCCGTGAGTAGCGCCACCCACTCGTCCTGCAGACGTTCGGCGGGGGCGGAGATGGACAAGCCGGCCACCAGACGACCGGTGTCATCCTGGATACCGGCGGCAATGCAGCGCACCCCGAGTTCCAGCTCCTCGTTATCGCGCGCATATCCATGACGACGTACCAGCGCCAGCTCGCGTTCCAGGCGCTCCAGCTCGGTCAGGCTGTTGCGCGTGTTGCCGGCCAGGCCCGTACGCAGGGCATAGGCACGTACTTGACGCTGGTCCCAGGTGGCCAGAAACAGCTTGCCGGTGGAGGTCAGGTGCAAGGGGGCCCGCCCGCCGATGGCGCGCACCACCTGCATGCCGGAGCGCTCGCTCCAGGCGCGATCGATATAGACGATTTCATCGCCCTGCTGGACCGACAGATTGATGGTCTGGCCGGTCGAGCGGTGCAGGTTGCGCATGACGCCGATGGCCGCCTCGCGCACGTTGAGCCGCCCCTTGACCAGCGAACCCAATTCCAGCAGGCGCATGCCAAGCTGGTACAAACCGTTGTCGACCCGCTCCACATAGCGGCCCACCACCAGATCGTTGAGGATGCGGTGCGCGGTGGAGGCATGCAGGCCGGTGGTCGCCGACAATTCCTTGAGCGTGACCGGCTCTGGCTGGGCAGCCAAGGCGTCGAGCAGGCTCATCGCCCGCTCCAGAACCTGGATGGCGATTTGGGATTGGCCGACATCAACATCGGACGAGGAAACGGAGGCGGAAGGCGCTCGAGACATGTTTGGGCGTGGCGCC
>JAEWJD010000254.1 GCA_023386765.1 Pseudomonadota bacterium
CAACCCACGGACAGCGGCGCGGCATAGCTGCTGAGGATGGCTGCCACGAAAGCCACGCAGGCCATGACGAGCACGATCACTCCCCAGGGCAGGCCGTTCAGGTAGGCCAGCAGAAAAGCCAGCGCGCCCAGCGGCGCCGAAATGAGAGCCTTCTTGAAGAGCGCCGGATACGGCGCGTCGCGTTCGCCCATGCCCTGAAGCATGGCGCCCATGGCGACGAACAGCACGCTGGCCATGTCGTCCATCCAGACGCCGACGCTCAGCGGAATGCCCATGGCAAGCGCGGCACGGATCGAGCGCCCCCAGTGCCAGCGGGCCGGTTTCAGGCGCGTCAGTTCCTTGAGCCAGGCATTGGGCCCGATCAGCGCAGACGACGCATCCTTGACGGAGGTAGACATGCAAGCCTTCCAGAGAGAGACAGACAACGGGACAGAAGCGCCATCGACAGCGCCTGCCCATTATGCGACATCCGCCGCAGCACCTGCCGGCAGCGGCAAAGCGTTGTCAGCGCCGCGCCGCGCGCGTGCCGCGCTCCTGGGTGTAGACCGAGAACTGATCGAGCTGCGCCTCGCTGCGGGCGATTTCCCTGAGACTGTCGGCGCCGCCATTGGCCAGCAACAGCGCCACCAGCGTCTGCGCCACCGACAGCGCCGGCACCACCGACGGAAACAGCGATGGCGTGGCATTGCCGATCACGATCGCCGTCTGCGCCTGGCGCGCCACCGGCGAGAGCACGCTGTCGGTCACCGCGACCACGTGCAGCCCTTGCTGGCGCGCAAATTTCACGGCATTGAGTGTCTCGCGCGCGTAAGGGTGGTAGCTGAAAACCAAGAGCGCATCCTGCTCGCCCGCGCGCCGCAGGCCATCGGCAAACGCCCCCGCGATCCCGGTCAGCAGGGTCGTGTTGTCCATGAACATGGCGCTGGCGTAATGAAAATAGAACGCGGCCGGAAACAGGCTGCGCAGACCCGCCACATAAATGCGGCGCGCCTGCGCCAGCACGTCGCGCGCCTGCCGGATCACGCCCAGCGTCTCGGGCGTGATCATCTGCGCCAGGTTCTGGCCGTCGGCAGCGAGCAGCTCCTTGGCCAGCGCCTCGGTGGCGTCGCCACGCTTTTGCAAGGCCGTGGCGCGTTCGGAAAAAGAGCTGCCGTCCTGTGCGACCCATTGACGATAGACATCGCGCAGGGCTTCGTAGCCGTCAAAGCCCAGTTGGCAGGCCAGCCGGTGCATGGCGCTGGCCGGCAGGCCCGCGCTGGCGGCAATGCTGCGCATGGAGTGCAGCGCCATTTCCTTGGGATGATCGATGGCATAGCGCGCAGCGCGCTGCAAGGCGGGCGGCAAGGTCTGATAGCGGTCTTCGATCAGTTTGTCGACTGCGCGCTTGTCCATCTGGGGCTTCCGTCGGGCGGGGGTCAGGCGTGCGACGCCGGCGCGGCGCCCACGCGGGCAATCGCCGCGTCGACCGCCTGGCCGAGCAGGTCCACGGCCATGTCCAGTTCTTCGCGGCTGGTGATGTAGGGCGGCGCCAGCAGTACGTGGTCGCCCTGTTCGCCATCGATGGTGCCGCCGCCGGGGTAGCATAACAGGCCGCGCGCGGCGCCCTCTTCCTTGATGCAGGCATGCAGTTGCAGGCCCGGCGCGAACGGCTGCGCGCGGTCGCGTTCGGCGACCAGCTCAATGGCCTGGAACAGCCCGCGCCCGCGAATGTCGCCCACATGCGGATGCTCGGCGAAGCGCTCGCGCAGACGCGCCTGCAGATAGGCACCCAGCTCGGCCGAGCGCTGCGCCAGGCCATCGCGCACCACGATGCGCTGCACCGCCAGGGCCGCCGCGCACGCCAGCGGGTGGCCGGCATAGGTGAAGCCATGCTGGAAGGCGCCCGAGCCTTCGGTGATCGTGTTCACGACATGATCCTGCGCCAACACGGCGGCAATCGGCTGGAACCCACCGCCCAGGCCCTTGGCCAGGCACAGGATGTCGGGCGTGACGCCCTCCTGTTCAAACGCGTGATACGTGCCGCTGCGGCCCAGGCCGCACATCACTTCGTCCAGGATCAAGAGCACGCCATGACGATCGCAGACGGCCTTGATCTTGCGGAAATAGCCCGCCACCGGGGCCACCGCGCCCGCCGTGGCCCCGACCACGGTTTCGGCCAGGAAGGCCGAGACATTTTGCGGCCCGACACGCAACAGGGTCTGCTCCAGTTCTTGCGCCAGGCGATCGCCATAGGCGTCATCGGTTTCCCCTGCCAGCTGGTACCGGTAGGCAAAGCAGGGCGAGACGTGGCAGCTTTCGACCAGCAAGGGCGCATACAACGCCCGACGGCCCTTGTGCCCGCCCACAGCCAGGGCGCCCAGGGTATTGCCGTGATAGCTCTGGTGGCGCGAGATGGTCAGGTGGCGCTGCGGCTGCCCGCGGGCCACCTGGTACTGACGCGCCAGCTTGAGCGCCGTCTCGACCGCCTCGGAGCCCCCCGACACGAAATAGGCATTGCCCAGGCCCTCGGGCGATTGCGCCGCCAGCAGATCGGCCAGCGCCTCGGCCGGCGCCGACGTGAACGCGCCCGTATGGGCGTACTCCAGCCGTTGCAGCTGGGCGCTCATTTCGGCCACCACTTCCGGGTGGACATGGCCCAGGCAGGAGACGGCAGCCCCGCCAGAGGCGTCGTAGTAGCGCCGCCCTTCGCGGTCGATCAGAAAGCAGCCCTGCGCCTGCGCGGCCAACGGCGGAATACGGGCAGGATTGCGGTGGATGATGTGGCTCATGAGACAGTCTGGAGGAAAGGACAAATGTTTGACGGAAGGCGAATCTAGATCGTATGATCCAATCAAATCAAAAATAGATCAACTGTCCTCACCCGGAGACTCCTTTCATGCGCCTTCCCTCCCTCGTTTCCCTGCCGGGCGCCGGATCGCTGCGCGCCGCCTGCGCCCTTGCGCTGGGCCTGTTCGCCTGCAGCGCCCACGCCTGGCCTGACAAACCGCTGCGCCTGGTGGTGCCTTTCGCCGCCGGCGGCACCACCGATATGTTGGCCCGCCTGGTAGCCGAGGGCATCGGCCCCAGCCTCGGCCAGCCCGTGGTGGTGGTCAACAAGGGAGGCGCCGGCGGCAACCTGGGCGCCACCGAGGTCGCGCGCGCCAAGCCGGATGGCTACACCTTGCTGCTGGGCACCCCCGGCACGCAGGTCACCAACCGCCTGGTCTACCAGAACACCGGCTACGACGCGGTCAAGGACTTCACGCCGGTGGCGCACGTCGCCAACGTGGCCAACGTGGTGCTGGCTTCGCCGGCCACCGGTTTCAAGAACATGGCCGACCTGATCCGCGCCGCCAAGGCGCGTCCGGGCCAACTCAACTGGGGCACGCCGGGTATCGGCAGCTCCGGGCATCTGGCGATGGAGCTGATCCAGCAGATGGCCGATATCGAACTGACCCACGTGCCCTATACCGGCGCCAGCCAGGCGCGCAACGATCTGCTGGCCGGCACCATTGAGCTGGGCAGCGACAACCTGCCCACGGCGCTGGGTGCGATCCGGGCCGGCCAGCTCACCGCCCTGGGCGTGAGCAGCAGGCAGCCCGATCCCGTCCTGCCGCAGGTGCAGCCCATCGGCGCGACCGTGCCGGGCTACGAACTGAATTCGTGGTTCGTGGTGATGGCGCCGGCCGGCACCCCGCCCGAGGCCGTCGAGCGCGTCAATGGTGCGATCAACCAATGGCTGCAGCAAGATGCCACGCGTGCCAAACTGGCCGAACTGGCCGCCGTGCCGGTGACCAGCAGCCCGCAAGCGCTGGGCGAGTTCCTGGCCGGCGAATCCAGCAAGTACGAAACCCTGACCCGCGCCGCTGGCATCGCTCCCAAATGAACCCGCCCTCCTCTCCCATGACCCCTGCTTCCCCCAGCGGCGTTGCGCGCAAGCGCCTGGCCGTGGCGCGCTTCTGGTTCGAAGGCAACGCCTTCACGCCCATTCCCTGCACCCTGGCCGATTTCCAGCGCCAGGAATGGGGCGAGGGCGAGCAGGTGTTGGCCGCGGCCCGCAACACGGCCAGCGAACTGGGCGCGGTCGAACAGTTCGCGCGCCAGCATCCCGACTGGGAGGTCACCGTGCTGCGCTGCGCCGCCGCTCAACCCGGCGGGCCCATCGAAGACGCCGCCTTCGAGGCCATCCGGGCCGACATCCTGGCCGGACTGCAGGCCGGTCAGCAGCAGGCCCCCTGGGACGCGATCTATCTGTCGCTGCATGGCGCGGCCATCACCGATGCACGCCAGAACCCCGAACTGGAACTGCTGCAGGCGGTGCGCGCCCTGGCGCCGCACACGCCGCTGGGCGCAAGCTTCGATCTGCACGGCAACCTCGGCCCCGAGATCGCGCCCCTGCTTGATGCGGCCGCCGCCTACAAGACCTATCCGCATATCGATCAATTCGACACCGCAAGCCGCGTCCTCGCGCTGCTGGCGGCCAACGTGCAGGATGGCGCACGCACGCGGGTCTGGCTGGAGAAACCGGGCCTGCTGCTCTCCAGTTTCAACATGCGTACCCAGGCCGGGCCGATGTGCGAGCTGCAGCACATGGCCCACACGCTTACGCAGGCGCCAATCCGCGATATTTCGGTGTTCGGCGGCTTTCCCTACTCAGACACCGTCAACACCGGCGCTTCAGTCGTGATCACCGCTGACGATGATGCCGCAGGCGCGGCCGCGGCCCGGCAGGCCCTGGCCACCTTGACCCAGGCGCTGCACCAGGCCGCGCCCGAGTTCGCCATCAGCCTGCCCAGCGCCGCCCAGGGGCTGGCGCAGGCCTTGGCCCAGCTGGCGCAAGGCCCCGGCCTGATCGCGGTCAACG
>JAEWJD010000281.1 GCA_023386765.1 Pseudomonadota bacterium
GACTAACCCTTTGATTTGTTTGGTCGGGGCGGCGGGATTCGAACTCGCGACCCTCTGCTCCCAAAGCAGATGCGCTACCAGGCTGCGCTACGCCCCGAAGGAGCAGAACTATACCAGATGCGGCCCCGTTGGGGGTCACCGGGGTGGGGGTGGGGCTGGGGGCCGGCTGTCAGCGGGCGGAGGGTTGTTTCAGACGATTTGCCAGTTTGCTGAGCGGTGCCTGGGCGGCATCGATGTCCTGTTGCCAGGCTGGACCGTCTTTGTAGGCAATGATGTCGGCAAAGGAGCGGGCGGCCTGGAGGAATTCGGGGGCCTGCAGGGAGGCTTGCAGGGCCGCCTGGAGACGTTCGCGGATGGCGGGGGGCACGCCGGTGTCCACCGCCAGGCCACGGTCGGAGGGAACGACGACGTCAAAGCCCTGTTCCTTGGCGGTGGGGACATCGGGCAGCATGGGCGCGCGCTGGTCGACGAACTGGGCGAGGATGCGCAGTTTGGTTTGCTCCGCCGCCGGGTCCGGCACCGCGGTATGGCTGGAGAAGATCATGTCCACATGGCCGCCCAACAGGGCGACCTTGGATTGGCCGGTACCGGTGAAGGGCACTTCGGTAAAGGGCGCGCCGCTTTCCTGCATGAGCAGGTTCAGGGCCACGCCGCCGTTGCTGCCCAGCCCGTTCTGGCCGATGGAGACGTCGGCCTGCCCGGACTTGACCGCCGACACCAGATCCTTGAGCGAAGCATGCGGACTGTCGGCGCGGGCAACCAGGAGCGTGGGGTCGCTGACAACGCGGCCGATCAAGGCGAAGCGGGCGGGGTCGTAGGGCGTGGCTTGCACCAGCGGCATGAAGTTCATGGGCGGCGTGTTGACCATCGCCACGGTATAGCCGTCTTTGGCCGCGCGCTGCACATAGGTGTTGGCGATAGCGCCGGAGGCGCCGGGCTTGTTGATCACGATGATGTTGGCAGCCGGCGACAGGTGCTTCTGCAGGTAGGGGGCCAGGGTGCGCGCCAGCACGTCGGTCTCGCCGCCGGCGGCAAAGCCGACCACCAGTTCGATGGGCCGGTCGTCGGGCCAGGCGGCAAGCGCCGGGGTACAGAGGCCGCAGCACAGCGCGGCATAGAGCGCGCGGCGGATGAGGGATGGGATCATGGGGGGTTCTCCTCGAGGCGATATCGTTGTTGTCGTTGGGATCGGGCTGCCGGCTACAGCAGGCACTCGGGCTGCTCGCGCACGATGGCGTCGTAGATCGGCTGGAAGTGCAGCCAGGCCATGAAGGGCGTGGCCAGGTGCTTCTTGGAGTGCAGCGCCGCCTCGCGGCTGATGAGCTTGAGCGGCGAGCCGGTGGCTTCGGCCTTGAGCTGGATTTCGCAGGCGCGCTCGGCGGCGATGAACCACCAGGCGGCTTCCTCGATGGACTCGCGTCCGGCCGAGAACAGGCCGTGATTCTGGTGGATGGCGATCTTGGCATTGCCGAAGGCCTGGGCCACGGCATGGCCTTTTTTGTTTTCCACCACGACGGCGCCGGCTTCCTCGGTGATCAGGGCCTGGTCTTCATAGAACCCGCAGGCGGTCTGAGTGATGGGGTCCAGTTTGCGGCCCAGCGCGGCCCAGGCCATGCCGTGGGTGGTGTGGGCGTGGCAGGAGGCCAGCACGTCGGGGTTGGCCTCGTGGATGGCCGAGTGCAGCACGAAACCGGCACGGTTGACCGCCCAGCTGCCCTGCAGCACGGTGCCGGCATGGTCGACCAGCATCATGTCGCTGGCCCGCACCCGCGCAAAATCCATGGCGAAGGGATTGGTCCAGTAAAGGTCGGGATGCTCGGGATCGCGCACCGTGACGTGGCCGGCGAATCCGTACTCGTAGCCGAACTTGGCGAACACGCGACAGACGGCGGCCAGGCGCTGGCGGCGGTGCCAACGCTCGGCTTGCACCGTCTCGAACTTGGGATAGGACGGGAAATACAGGTTGTCCTGCTGGGGACGGTAAATGGTTTCCGGAACGGACGACATGCGGACTCCTTGCTACCTGGCGATGAGGGGAAAAGCGTTCCGGGATTCTAGGTAGTCGCCTAACATGGCGGCCAATCACGATAATGCCGCCGGCCATAAAGGCCGCTTATGGGGACACCGTCATGCTGCCTCGCATTCAGCTGCGCCATCTCGAAGCCTTCCATGCCGTCATGATGTCCGGATCGATCACGCGGGCGGCCGCCTTGCTGAACGTCACCCAGCCTGCGGTCAGCGCCACCATCAAGCACTTCGAGCAGCGCCTGGGCTTCACCCTGTTTCTGCGCCAGGGCGGACGGCTTGCGCCCACGCCCGAGGCGCGCGCGCTTTTGCCCGAAGTGCAGGATATCTTCGGCCGGGTCACCGGCCTGGAACGTTTCAGCCAGGACCTGGCCGAGGGTATCCAGGGGTCGCTGGCGATCGCCGCCAGTTCGCCGATCGCCAATGCCTGGCTGGCGCAGGCGGTGGCCGAGTTCGTCAAGACGCGCCCCAAGGTGCGCGTGTCGCTGCAATCGATGGATTCCAACCTGATCGCCGAGCGCCTGATCAACGAGCAGGTCGACCTGGGCGTGGCCTTCACGCCCGGCGAGCGCCAGGGGATCCAGTCACGGCCGATCGCCGACGCGGTGCTGAGCTGCATCTTCCCGCAGGATCATCCGCTGGCCGAACGCCCGGCCATCACGATCGAGGACCTGAGGCCCTATCCCGTCATCACCTACGTGCCGCAGGCCCTGCTGCGTCATCGGCTGGGCGACTTTCTGCAGCAGCCGCTGAACATCCCGCTGGAAGTGTCGACCTCGCTGACAGGCATCGTGCTGGCCTTTCATGGCGCAGGCGTGGCGCTGGTGGAGTCCAGCCTGCTGGAGGCCTTGCCGATTCCCGGCCTGACGCTGCGTCCCCTGCTGCCCGAAGTGCAGGTGCAGAGCCACCTGCTCTGGAGCGCGCTGCGCCCCGCGCCGTCGCTGCTGAAAATGTTCATCCAGCACCTGACCGGCGAGCTGCCGGCGCAGGCCCCATAGAAAAAGGCGGCCCGAAGGCCGCCTTGGCACCCACACCGGCTGCGATCAGCCGAAGCGGCCAGTGATGTAGTCCTCGGTTTCCTTACGGGCAGGCTTGACGAAGATCTGGTCGGTGGCGCCGTACTCCATCAGTTCGCCCAGGTACATGTAGGCGGTATAGTCGGAGCAGCGCGCCGCCTGTTGCATGTTGTGGGTCACGATGACGACGGTGTACTCGTGCTTGAGTTCAGCGATCAGCTCTTCGATCTTGGCGGTGGAAATCGGGTCCAGGGCCGAGCAGGGTTCGTCCAGCAGCAGCACTTCGGGCTTGATGGCCACGCCGCGGGCGATGCACAGGCGCTGTTGCTGGCCACCCGAGAGGCTGTTGCCGCTCTGGTGGATCTTGTCCTTGACCTCATTCCACAGGGCCGCCTTAGTCAGGGCCCACTCGACGCGCTCGTCCATCTCGCCCTTGGACAGGCGCTCGAACAGGCGCACGCCGAAGGCGATGTTGTCGTAGATGCTCATCGGGAACGGCGTGGGCTTCTGGAACACCATGCCGACCTTGGCGCGGATGAGCGAGATGTCGGTCTTGGAGGTGAGCAGGTTTTCGCCATCGAGCAGGATTTCGCCTTCGGCGCGCTGCCCCGGATAGAGTTCGAACATGCGGTTGAAGGTACGCAGCAGCGTGGACTTGCCGCAGCCGGAGGGGCCGATGAAGGCCGTGACCTTGTTCTCGCGGATCGACATGTTGACGTTGCGAAGCGCGTGGAACTTGCCGTAGTAGAAGTTCAGGTTCTTGACCTCGAGCTTGGCTCGGGCGGCGGTTGCAGTGTTTTCCATGATTTTCCTTGTGCCGACGCTCGGATTACGACTTGCGGAAGAGGTTGCGGGCGAGGATGTTGATGCCCAGCACCAGCAGGGTGATCAGCGTCGCGCCTGCCCAGGCGAGGTTGTTCCAGTCCTTGAAGGGGCTGGCGGCGTATTGGTAGATGACCACAGGCAGGTTGGCCATGGGGCCGTTCATGTTCCAGGACATGAACTGGTTGGACAGCGCGGTGAAGAGCAGCGGCGCGGTTTCGCCGGAGATGCGGGCGATGGCCAGCAGCACACCGGTGATGATGCCGCTGCGGGCGGCGCGATAGCACACCATGGTGATCATGCGCCACTTGGGGCAACCCAGCGCAGCCGTGGCTTCGCGCAGGCTGTTGGGCACCAGCAGCAGCATGTTGTCGGTGGTGCGCACCACGACCGGGATCACCAGGATGGACAGCGCCAGCGCACCGGCCCAGCCCGAGTAGTGCCCCACCTGGGCCACGTACACGGCGTAGATGAACAGGCCGATGATGATGGACGGCGCCGACAGCAGCACGTCGTTCAGGAAACGCGTGGCCGGCGCCAGCCAGCCGCGCTGGCCGTACTCGGCCAGGTAGGTACCGGCCAGGATGCCGATGGGCGTGCCGATCAGGGTGCCCACGCCAGCCATCAGCAGGCTGCCGACGATGGCGTTGATGAGCCCCCCGCCCTGCCCCGGCGGCGGCGTGATTTCGGTAAAGAGCGCAAGCGACAGCGCCGGCGCGCCCTTGACC
>JAEWJD010000294.1 GCA_023386765.1 Pseudomonadota bacterium
CGGGGGGGTTTCCCGGGCCCTGGCCGTAGACAGATGGCGGGCGAGCCGGCTTACGAGGCCGAAGCGCCACCACCCGGCGTGGTCGAGCCTTCGCCCGGCGTGGTGTCGGGCGTGCTGGGCGCAGGCGACGGCGTCGGGGCTGCATCGGGCTGCGGAGCCGGTTCCGGCGTCGGGGCCGGCGTGGTGGGGGCGGTGCTCGGGCTGGTCGGCGCGGGATTGTCGGCAGGCGGAGCGGCGGACTCGTCCTTGTTGCAGGCGGCCAGTGCGACGGCCATGACCGAAGCGGCGATCAGGGTTTTGCTCATCATGTCGAGACTCCTTGTTGTGAAAACTCGTCGGCCCCGTTGGCAAGCGGGGAAAACCAGTACTCAGGCTACAAGAATCGACTCGCTGCTGGCGTAGGGAAGTTAAAGCGGAGGCATCCCAACTGCAACAGTGTTTGCCACGATGTGTGGGGCTTGTCCGGATGTTACCGGGGCGACAGGTTTGTTTGTGTTTTGTGCGCCCTGGTCATGTTGACGTGTCCGGATGCTACGCCATCGTTCTTACCCGCGGCCAGGCCGCGGGTAAGAACGGCGTCAGGCGCGGTAGTGCAACCAGCCGGAATCGAGCCAGTCAGCCAGGCAGCTGCGTGCCTCGTCGCTGAGTTTGCGGCAGGCGGGCTCGGCGCAATCCAGGCTGCGGGCGTCTGCCAGCAGGCGTAGCGCGGGTTCGGCGCGCACCATGGCCGTCTCGCCATTGATGAACAATTGCTTGTCGCGATAGAGCATGCGACTGCGGCGGTCCAGCGTCAGGCGCCCCTGGGCAGGCCAGTCGTGCTCCAGTTCGACGTGTTCCAACGGGCTGTCGAAGACCGCCATCTGGTTGGGCTCGGTAAGCCAGCAGCCTAGGAAGCGGGCCGCCAGGGCGTCGTCAAAGCGCAGTTTGTCGAGCGTTGCCAGGGTCGCCTGCACCAAGGCGTCGGGCAGGGCGGCAGGTGCGGCAGTGGCGGCTTGGCCAGGGTCGCGGTAGAGACCGTCCAGGCGCGGGCCGGGCAGGGCAGGCTCGCCATAGGGGCCGCCCAGCAGGCCGATGCGCGCCATGGCCTGGTCGGCGGCGGCCTCGAGCAGGCCGCGCGCGAGCATGGCCTGGGTGGGGGCGCGAAAACCGATCGAGACCGTGACACAGCCGTCGCCGACGGCAACGCCATCGTGGGCAGCCTGGGGCGGCAGATAGAGCATGTCGCCCGGCTCTAGCACCGCCTCGTGCTCCGGTTCGAACTGGCTCAGGATCTTCAACGGCAGGCCGGGTTCGAGCGACAGATCTTTCTGGCGGCCATAGCGCCAGCGGCGCGTGCCGGCGACCTGCAGCAGAAACACGTCGTAGCTGTCGAAGTGCGGGCCCACGCCGCCGCCATCGGAGGCCACGCTGATCATCAGGTCATCCAGCCGGGCGTCGGGGATGAAGCGAAAACGCTGCATGAGCTCGGCTGCTGCATCGCTGTGTTGATCAACGCTTTGCACCAACAGCGTCCAGTCGGGCTCGGCCGGCTTGGGCAGGCGGGCAAACGGGCCGTTCTCCATTTGCCATTGGCCTTCCTCGCGCCAGATCAGACGCGATTCGACATCATCGCGGCGTGCCATCTTGCGCAGCGCGGTGATGCTCTCGGGCGGTTTGACGCCGGGAATGGCTTGCCGGATCAACAGCGGCTTGCGTTGCCAGTAGCGGCGCATGAAGGCGTCGGGGCTGAGGCCGCCGAGCAGGGTGAGGGGCTGATCCAGGATCATGAAAATGCCTTGAGACGGTAAAGGGCTTCCAGCGCTTCGCGCGGGGTGAGGCTGTCAGGGTCGATGTCGGCCAGGGTCTGGCGCAGGCTGTGCAATGCGTCGAGTTCGGCGTCGTGTTCGTCGCGCGCCTGCTCATGGGCATCGGCGTCCAGGGCGGCGGCAAACAGGCCCAGCTGGGGCGTGGGCGCGCCTTGGGCTTCGAGGCGTTCCAGTTCGCGCGTGGCATGGCGGATCACGGCGGCCGGGATACCGGCGCGCTGGGCGACCTGGATACCGTAGCTGCGGCTGGCCGGGCCTTCGCGCACTTCGTGCAGGAATACGATGCCGCCAGCCGACTCGGCTGCCGCCAGGTGGACGTTGGCCGCCGTGGGCTGCTCGGAGGGCAGCCGGGTGAGTTCGAAGTAATGGGTGGCAAACAGCGTCAGGGCGCGGTTGTGCGTGACCAGGCGCTGGGCGATGGCCCAGGCCAGCGCCAACCCGTCGTAGGTGGACGTGCCGCGGCCGATCTCATCCATCAGGACTAGGCTGTGTGCGGTGCTGGAGGCCAGGATGGCCGCGGCTTCGGTCATCTCCATCATGAAGGTCGAACGCCCGCCGGCCAGATCATCGGCCGCGCCGATGCGGGTAAAGATGCGATCCAGCCGTCCGATGCGTGCGCGCCTTGCCGGCACGAAACTGCCCGTGCGCGCCAACAGCGCGATCAACGCCACTTGCCGCATATAGGTCGACTTACCCCCCATGTTGGGGCCGGTGATCAACAGCATGCGGCGCGTGGCGTCCAGGCGGCAGTGGTTGGGCGTGAAGCGTTCGATGGCATGTTCGACCACCGGGTGGCGGCCCGCTTCGACATCGATTTCCGAGCTCTCCAGCAGGTCGGGGGCGACCCAGTCATGGCGGCGCGCGTGCTCGGCCAGGCTGGCCAGCGTATCGAGTTCGGCCAGGGCGCCGGCGGCGGCCGACAGCGGAGGCACGGCTCCTGCAAGATGATCCAGAAGCTGCTCGAACAGCCATTTTTCACGCGCCAGGGAGCGGTCTTGCGCCGACAGCACCTTGTCTTCCCAGCTCTTGAGTTCCGGCGTGATGTAGCGTTCGGCGTTCTTCAGGGTCTGGCGGCGCCGATAGTCTTCAGGCACCTTGTCGGCCTGGCCCCTGGTGACCTCGATGTAGAAGCCATGTACGCGGTTGAACTCGACCCGCAGGTTGCTGATGCCGGTGCGCTCGCGCTCGCGCGCCTCCAGCTGAACCCGGAACTCGCCGTTATCGGCGGCCAGCGTACGCTGTTCGTCCAGTTCGGCGTCGAAGCCGGCGGCGATGACGCCGCCGTCGCGCACGGCCAGCGCCGGCTCCTGGGCGATGGCCTGGGTCAGCAGGGCGCCGATGGCCGGATCCAGCGACAGATGGGCGGCCAGTTCAGCCAGGCGTCCGTCGGCCGACAACGGGGCCAGTAGCTGTTGCAGTTGCGGCAGCGTACCCAGTGCGTCGCGCAGGCTGGCCAGCTCGCGCGGGCGTACCGAGCGCAGCGCCAGGCGTGCGGCGATGCGCTCGATGTCGGGAAAGGCGCCCAGCGCACCGCGCAGCGTCTCCAGCAGGCCGGCCGCACCGAAGGTCTGCGCCATGTCCAGACGTGCCGTCAGCAGCATGCTGATGGCCTGCTGGCGGGCGGCAACCGGTGCATTCTCACGCAAGGGGTGGTGCAGCCAGCGGCGCAACAGCCGGCTGCCCATGGGGGTGCGGCAATCGTCCAGCAAGGAAAACAGCGTGGGCGCGTCCTCGCCGGACAGCGTCAGCGTCAGCTCCAGGTTGCGCCGCGTGACGGGGTCCATCAGGACATACTGGCCGGCGCGCTCGGCATGGATGGTTTGCACGTGCGCCAGGGTCTGCGATTGCGTGCGGGCGGCATAGCGCAGCAGCGCGCCGGCCGCGCAGATCGCCGCCGGCATGTCTTCGATGTCAAACCCGGCCAGCGAATCAGTCTTGAAGTGGGACAGCAGTTGGGAGCGCGCGCCATCGGCCTCGAAGTGCCAGTCCGGCACCCGGCTGCGCGCGCCGCCATAGGTGCTGTCGAGTTCGGCACCGTCGGCATAGATGAGTTCCGCCGGTGCGATGCGGTGCAGTTCGGAGTCCAGTTGGGCGGGGGCGCATTCGGTCACCTGGAACTCGCCGCTGGCGAGATTCAGCCAGGCGATGCCGGCGCGCGGCTCGCGCTTGCCGCTCACGCAGACAGCGGCCAGGGCGCGGTCTGCCTTGGCGGGCAGCAGAGCTTCATCGGTCAGGGTGCCGGGCGTCACGATGCGCACGATGCGGCGTTCGACCGGGCCCTTGGATGTCGCCGGGTCGCCGATCTGCTCGCAGATCGCCACCGATTCGCCCAGCGCGACCAGGCGCGCCAGATACTGCTCCATGGCGTGCACCGGCACCCCTGCCATGGGAATGGGCGCGCCGTTGGAGTTGCCGCGCTTGGTCAGCGTGACATTGAGCAGCCGCGCAGCGCGTTCGGCATCCTCGTAGAACATTTCATAGAAGTCCCCCATGCGGTAGAACAGCAGCAGCGGCCCGGCCTCCGCTTTCAGCCGCAGGTACTGCTGCATCATGGGGGTGTGTTTGGAATCAATGGCTTGCGACATGCTTTTTCTGGACAGTCTGGAACTCAGGCCCGTTTGCTTGCCGGGCGGTGGAATGGGGGGAGTCCGTCGGACGCGGGCGCTTGCGCGCGCAGGCGACGCCAGGCGATCTTGGCCGTCGCGAGGCTGGCGGGCCGGCGTGGTGGGGCCGACGAATTCTGAAGAGGGTAACACCGCAAGAGACCCCGCCGGGCCGTGCGGCGTGCGACAGGGCTTGCGGGTGCCGGACTCTTCGCAGCATGGCGCGCACAGTGCGGGCCGACGCACTGCTGAGGGCCGGCGCCGGGACGCAAATGCCGGTGCAATCCGCATAGCCATGCCACATGGTCCGGCCTCGTTCAGGGTTGCCGAGCGGGGATTGTATCGGCCTTGGCGCCGTGATGGCCGGCTTTGATGGGCAAGCGCCGCAGGCAGGCTGCGGCGAGCGGTTCGATGGGGCGGGCCGCCCCAGGGCGGCCGCGGCCACACTGCGATGTA
>JAEWJD010000310.1 GCA_023386765.1 Pseudomonadota bacterium
GTACTATGCCGGCGCCCAGACCGCCGCACTGTGGCTGCGGCGCGCCCGCCGCCAACCCGGCGAGCGCCTGCCGCAGGGCTGCCGGCCGCAGACGCAAGGCCATGCCCTGGCCGTGCAGCAAGCCCAGGCGGCGCTGTCGTTGGTTGCGGGCGATCCGATCGCCGGCTGGAAATGCGGCCTGCCCCTGGACGGGGCGCTGCGCCTGGCTCCGATCTATGTCAGCGGCCTGCATCAGGCCGGCCCGCTTGCAGCCGCTGAACCGACCTTGCGCCTGGAGCCTGAAATCGCTTTTGCGCTGACGCAGGACTTGCCGCCGCGTGCCGCTCCCTATTCGCGCGACGAAATCGATGCCGCGATCGGCAGCGCACGTCTGGCCCTGGAGATACTCGGCAGCCGCTATATCGACCCGCACGCCCTGCCCCACTGCGAACTGCTGGCCGACCATCTGTTCAATGCAGGCCTGGTTCTTGGACCTGCCCTGACGCAGCCCGAGCCGGCAGCCATGACCCTCGAACTCGAACATGCCGGCGGGGTGCAGACGCTCGCAGGCCGTCATCCGGACGGCGAGCCGCGTGCGCCCCTGTATTGGTTGGTCAACTTCCTGCGCGAAAATGGCCTGGGCCTGGTCGCCGGGCAGCACATCATCACCGGTTCGTATGCAGGCTGCCTGGAAGTGCCCGCCCAGGGCCAGGTCGCGCTACGCTTCGGCGACCTGGGCAGCGTGACGCTGGATTTAGGCCAGCGACGTTGACTCACCCACCTGGGGTTGGCCACTTTCATCCAGGCGGCGTGCCAGGATCTGCGCGATCCGCCGGCCTTCCATGCGGGTGACCTCGAACTCCCATTGACGCCAGCGAACCTTGCCGCCGACGCTCAGCAGATGACCGGCGGCACGCAGGACGCAGCCAGCCAGGGTGGCGTCATCCGGATAATCCTGGGCCAAGGCCGGTGCGCCCAGCACCCGTGCCGCTTCGGGCGTGGCCAGGCGCCCATCCAGCAGCCAGGCGCCGTTTTCCTGTGGCGCGGCCGCCGTGACGGTATCACCGGTCTGCTCCGGCAGCTCGCCGGCCACGGCCGTGAGCAGATCCATGGGCGTAACCAGTCCTTCGCAGACACCGTGCTCATCGACGACGATCAGGAGATGATCACGGGATTCGCGCATTGCCTGCAGCAGTTTCATGACCGGCACGGTTTCAGGCACGTAGTGGGGTTGGCGCGCCAGCGCCACCAGATCCAGGGCACCCGGCACCCGCAGCGGCCCCAGTACGTCCTTGAAATGCAGCACGCCCACCACATTGCCGGGGTCGCCGTCGCACAGCGGCAGGCGTGAGTGGCCCGAGGTGAACTTGCTCAGGACGGTCTCCGGATCATCCTTGACGTCCAGCCACACGATGTCCCCGCGCGGCACCATGATGCTGCGCAGGTCACGTTCGCCGATCGAGAGCACGCCTTCGATCAGGTTGCTTTCTTCAGGGGCGAAGTCGAAATCGCTGTCGTCGCTCGTCAGGCTGGGGCGCTCGGCCGCCGACTCCGGTTCGCCGCCGCCGGCCCGCAGCAGCTTCAAGACCATCTGGGCCGTACGTTCGCGCCGCCCCAGACCGTGCACATCGCGATTGCGGTTGCGCTGGGCCAGTTGGTTGAACAACTCGATGACGATGGAGAACCCGATGGCTGCATACAGATAACCCTTCGGAATATCGAACCCGAGGCCTTCGGCCACCAGGCTGAAACCGATCATCAGCAACAAGCCCAGGCACAGAATCACCACGGTCGGGTGGCGGCCGACGAAGGCCATCAGCGGACGGCTGGCCAGCATCATGACCAGCATGGCGATGATCACCGCCGTCATCATGATGCTCAGGTCCTGGACCATGCCGACGGCCGTGATGACCGAGTCCAGCGAAAACACGGCATCCAGCACAACGATCTGGGCAATCACCTGCCAGAACACCGCGTAATGCTGGCGGCCGCCGGCCGCATGGGCGCGCCCTTCGACGCGCTCATGCAACTCCATGGTTCCCTTGAAAAGCAGGAACAGGCCGCCCAGGATGAGGATCAGGTCGCGCCCGGAGATCTCGGCACCCAGCACGGTAAAAAGCGGTGCGGTCAGCGTCACGACCCAGGCAATGCTGGCCAGCAATCCGAGGCGCATCACCAGGGCCAGTGTCAGCCCCAGCATGCGTGCCTGATTGCGTTGATGGGCGGGCAGCTTGTCGGCCAGGATCGCGATGAAGACCAGGTTGTCGATGCCAAGCACGATCTCCAGCACGATCTGTGTGGCCAGGCCTACCCAAGCGGTGGGGTCGGACATCCAGTCAAATAACATCAACAATCCTCAGGAGAAAAGAACGCTCCGCCCCGGCGCACGCGCCGTTGGCTGAACAGGAAAAGATAGAACGATGGCGCGCAGAACGGCGCGGGGCCGCTCTGGCTGGGGAGGCGGCGCGCCAGGCGCGCCAGTAAGCATGGGCCGGCGCGCAAGTGGCGCCGCGTCGAGAAGGAGGCTCGTCTGTCATAGAGAGGGAAAGAGGCGTTGCTGACCAGCGGCAAGCCGTGACAACAGGGCTACGCGTCTGTCCCAAATAGCTTTCATCAGGCTGAATATTAGCAAAAAAACTTG
>JAEWJD010000319.1 GCA_023386765.1 Pseudomonadota bacterium
CCGCTGTCGCTCAACGCCGATGAGCTACTGGCCCTGGAAGCCTTTCTGCGTACATTGTGAATGTGCCAGGCATCCTAGCGGGTTCGCCGGCGCGACTCATGAAAGATCAGGTAGAGCCCGCAAGCCACCACTATCGCGCTGCCCAGCAGGGTGATGGCAGAAGGCACTTCCCACCACACCAGATAGCCCACGACCACTGCGAGCACGATACGACTGTAGCTGAGCGCGCCGCAGATCGAAGGCGGCACCATCCGGAACGCCTGCGTTTGCGCATACTGGCCTACGCAACCGGCCAGGCCCGCGCCCACCATCACCGTCCAGCCCCAGGCGTCCGGCTGCACCCAGCCCCAAGGCAGCCAGAGCGCGCCCACCACCGTGGCCAGCAAGGTGAAATAGAACACCACCGCCGTCGGGTGGACCAGACTGCTGGAACGCCGCGTCAGGACCATGCCCACGCTATAGAGCGTGGCACTGAGCAACGCCACCAGTACCCCCATCCCCAACAAGCCTTGCCCCGGCGGCGTGATCAACACGATGCCGCCGAACCCCAGCAACACCGCGGTCCAGCGTTGCCGGCCGATACGCTCACCCAGCATCGGCGCCGATAGCGCGGTGATGATCAGCGGGCCGACGAAAGAATAGAACGTGGCATCCGCGAAAGGCAGCAGGTGATACGACCAGAAGCCCGCCAGCATGGAACCGACCACCAGCGCACTGAGCCAGAACAGCGTCCCTGCCGGCCCCTGGCGCAAGACCTTCCAGTTGCCCTGCCAGGCCAGCATCCCGAGCAGCGGCAACAAGGCGATGCCGCTGCGCAGAAAGACCACCTGTCCGAAGGGATAGTGCTCCAGCGCCAGCTTGGCCAATGCATTCATCAGCGTGAAGGCCACGATGGAAACCATCATGTGCCCCACGCCTCTGCCCAGTTCGATGTCGACCGGAGCGGCGGACGCCACGCGGGATACGGCGGCCATGACGTCAGGCGGCCTGACGACGCGCGGCGTACAGCGCCTGACGCGCCGCCAGGCCCGCACTGGGTTGCTGCGCATGATAGTGCGCCCGATACGGCGGCACTTCCTTGACGAAGTGGCAGGCCACCGCATGCCCCTCCGAATAAGGATCCAGAGCCGGCTTCTCGGCCTTGCAACGCTCTTGTGCCATGGGGCAGCGGGTATGGAACCGGCAACCGCTGGGAGGGTTCAGCACACTGGGGATGTCTCCCAGCACCGGCGGCTTGTCATGACGGGCAGCCGGGTTGGGATCGGGCGCGGCCGCCAACAACGCCTGGGTGTAGGGATGCCGTGGATTCGCGTAGATATCCTCCTTGCTGCCGACTTCCACCAATTGACCCAGGTACATCACCGCCACCCGGTCGGCGATATGGCGCACCACCGCCAGGCCATGGGAGATGAACAGATAGGAAAAATCGAAACGCTGCTGCAGGTCCTTGAGCAGGTTGACGATCTGCGCCTGAATCGACACATCGAGCGCCGACACCGGTTCATCGCAGACGATGAGCTGGGGCGACAGGGCCAGCGCCCGCGCAATGCCGACACGCTGTCGCTGGCCGCCGGAAAACTGATGCGGGTAACGCTGCGCATGGTAGGGCGCCAGATCGACCAGCCGCAGCAACTCATCCACCTTGCGCGCCTGCGACGCGGCATCACCTACCTGATGCACCCGTAGCGGTTCGGCCAGGATTTCCCCGATCGTCATGCGTGGATTCAGACTGGCGTAGGGATCCTGGAAGACGATCTGCATGCGCCGGCGCAGGGGGTTCATCTGCGCTCGCGTGGCGCGTGTGATGTCCTGGCCATCGAAAAGAATTTCTCCCTCGGTGGGTTCGATAAGACGCATGGCCAGCCGCGCGGTGGTGGACTTGCCGCAGCCCGTCTCACCGACGATGGCCAAGGTCTCGCCGCGCATCAACGTCAGGTCGATCCGGTCGACCGCCTGCACCGCGGCGATCTGCTTGCGGAAAATCTGGCCATCGTAGACGGGATAGTGTTTCGAAACACCCCTGAGTTCGAGCAATGGTGAAGTCATTGGTGAAGCTCCAGTGGCACATTCCAGCAAGCCGCGCCGTGCGCGCCGCCCAGCTCATGCAAGCCAGGCATCTCCCGCAGGCAACGTTCGGTGGCGAACAGACAACGCGGGTTGTAACGGCAGCCCGGCGGATAGTTGAACGGCGGCGGTACCGTGCCCTTGATGGTCAGCAGCCGCTCCACATCCGCGTCCATGCGCGGCAGCGACGCCATCAAGCCAAGGGTGTAAGGATGCTGGGTATCCTGGAAGATATCGGCCGCGCTGCCCGTCTCGACCACTTTTCCCGCATACATCACCGCCACGTCATCGGCACACTGCGCCACGACCCCCAGGTCATGCGTGATGAGGATGATGGCCATGCCGGTCTGCTGCTGCAGGTCACGCAGCAAACCCAGGATCTGGGCCTGGATGGTGACATCCAGGGCGGTGGTGGGCTCGTCTGCGATCAGCACTGCCGGCTGGCAAGCCAGGGCCATGGCGATCATCACGCGCTGGCGCATGCCTCCCGATAACTGATGCGGATACTCCGCGAAGCGCCGCTCGGGCGCGGAAATGCGCACCCGCCGCAGGGCCTCGACAGCCATCTCCTTGAGCGCGCTGTGCGCGACGGAGTGATGCGCCCGCACCGCCTCCATGATCTGGAACCCCACGGTATGGACCGGGTTCAGGCTGGTCATGGGTTCCTGGAACACCATGGCGATGCGATTGCCGCGCACGGCACGTAACTCCCGTGCCGACAGGGTGCGCAGGTCACGGCCTTCCAGCAGAATTTCTCCCTGACGCACGCTCCCCGGCGGTGGAACCAGCCCCATGATCGACAGGGAAAGCATGCTCTTTCCCGAGCCGCTTTCGCCGACGATGCCCAGGGTCTTGCCCGGCGCCAGCCGCAGGCTGACGCCATCGACGGCCCTGACCTCGCCCAAGCGCGTGTCGAAAGCCGTCACCAGGTTCTTGATCTCGAGGACTGGTTCCATATCGCGCTCCTAGCCCAGCGGGAAGGTAAGCGGCGCGACCTCCGCAATCGAACGTTGCGCGACCAGGTCGAGGGAGGGAAACTTCGCAATGGCGCGCTGCTGGGCGGCCTGCACCCCGGCCGCGGCGGCAGCGCGATCAATCGTCAGCACTTCTCCGTCCTCGACGACTTTCCGGCCATCAACGAACACCGTATGTACGGCACGGTCCCCTGCCGCGAAGATGAGGCTGCGTACCGGATCGCGATAGGGGCTCATCATCGGATGGCGCAAATCCACAAGCACCAGGTCCGCCTTTGCCCCGGGGGTGCGCCGACCGCTGTCATCGCGCCCCAAGGCTTTGGCCGCCGAGATGGTCGCCGCATCGAATATCTCGGCGGTGGTCGTGGTGCGGGGATCATCAGCCATCAGGCGGGCCAGATAGCCCACGTGGCGCATCTCGTCCATCATGTTGTGCGGATAGGAGTCGGTGCCGATGCCCATGTTGACGCCGGCACGCCGATAACGCCCGAAGTCGCGCAAGGCCATGCCCCGGCGCATGAAGATGGTCGGACAGTGCGCCACGGTGGTCTGAGTCTGCGCGAGGATCGAAAGATCCGTGTGCGTATGCCAGGCCGCACGCGGGTGGTCATCCAGGAAAATCCCGTGGCCCACGATGCTGCGTGGCTGCAGTACGCCCAGCGAATGCAACCATTGGATGGGCGTGACGCCATGGCGGCGCGTCATCTCGTGGAATTCAGGCACTGACTGGGCCGCATGGATCTGCCAGGACAGATTGCGGCGACGCGCCTCCTGGTGGCTGGTCTGGATCAGCTCGGGCGTGCAGGTATCGACCTGGGCCGGCGTGACCATGCCGAAAAGGCGCCCGCTCTCGTGCGCGCAGGCTTTGTCGACCAGGTCCAGCGCAGCCTGCATGCTGCGCATGCCGGCCTCCTCGTCCCACTCATACTCCACCAGATGGCCGTTGCGCGTGAACCAGCGCGCGGACTTGAACAACGGCGCGATACAGGCGCGCATGCCGCTGTCGGCCGCCACATCGATCCACGTCTCATGCGTGCCCGACATATCCACCAGCGTGGTCACGCCGCTGAGCAGCAATTCTCCCAGCGATTGATTCAGGCAGTGGGGTGCCGCCTCGGCGTCACCGCGCATCAGGGGCATGATCTCATACAGACCCGAGTTATACAGGCCAGGGGACCCGATCTCGTCGGTATAGCCCTTGTTCAGCGGCTCGCTGGCCGGGTGGCTGTGAATGTTGACCAGCCCCGGCATCACCATCCTGCCCTGCCCCGAAATGGTCTGCACGGCCTTGCCTTGCGGCGGGCGGTAATCCTTGCCTACGTGGACGAGGGCGTTGCCCTCGAAAGCCACGTCGGCATCCTTCAGGTAAGTGTGCCGACCGGCCTGGGCATCCCAGGCCACGACGAACTCGGCGTTCTTGATCACGGTGATAGTCATGATTTTTCCTGCGCTCCTCAGTTCTTGACTCGCATATCCAACCCCTTGTAGAGCGCCGCCCCATACAACCCATGCGGCTTGCCCCCCTCGACCCTGTCATTGCTGACCGACCACAATTGCACGTTGACCAACGGCGCCCACACCGCCTGTTCAGAGAGCCGGCGCTGCAGCGCGCTGGTGGCTTCCTTGCGCTGCGCCTCGGTCGTGGCTGCCGAGGCCTGTGCGGCCAGCTCATCGGTCTGTTTGTCGTCCCAGTTCATCCGGTTCGGCGTGGGCATCTGGGTACTGCGGAAATAGAAGTTGGCCCACTCGCTGACGGTGATATAGGGCAGATTCATGATGAAAGCGTCGAATTCCTGCGTCGCCAACTTGCCCCATACCGCGGTGTTATCCCAGAGCTGGATGCGCATATCGATACCGACCTTGCGCAAATTGGCCTGCATGTTTTCGGCCAGGCGCGCAGTGACATCGTTGCGGCTGCCATACACCAGGAAAGAAGCCCGCACGCCATCTTTTTCACGAATCCCGTCAGCACCCGGCTTCCAGCCGGCCTCGTCGAGCATGGCCGTCGCCGCCTGGGGGTCGTAGGCCGGCATCAACTCCAGGGTCGCCGGGTCATAGTCGACGGCGTTCGGATTGGCCATGCTGCGGCGAGGATCCGCGAAGCCGAAATAGATCGCCTTGACCATGGTGTCGCGATCCAGCGCAGCGTTGATGGCCTTGCGCACGGCCAGATCGTTCATGACCGGCTTGTTGACGCGAAAGCCCAGGAAGTAATCATCGATGGCAGCCGGCTGGTTGCGCACCTGCATGCCCGGCATGCGCTGCATGTTCTGCAAGGCGAAGGTCGGCACATTCTGGCTCGAGTCGCCCTGGCGCGACTGAACAGCCGCCATCAGGGTATTGGACTCGGGCACCACCTTCCAGATGATCTGGTCGATCTGCGGCGCCGGGTTCTGATAAAGGGGCGGCCCCCAGTTGTAATGCGGGTTCTTGTTCAGTACCAGCTGCTGGCGCGGACTCCAGCCTCCCCAGCAATAAGGTCCGGTACCGTTAAAACCCTGCGTGCCGAAATTCTTGCCCAATGTCTCGACCGCATGCCGATCGACGATGGAGGTGAACGGCAGGCTCAGCTGATAGAGCGTGTCGCTGAAAGGCGCCGAGAGCACGTAATCGATGGTGTAGTCGTCAACCACCACCACGTCCTTGATGGGCCCCACCTTGTTGCGTATCGGCGATTTGTTTTCCGGATCGGCCAGGCGCTTGAGCGAATAGGCCACGTCCTGCGCCGTCATGGGCCGGCCATCGCAAAACTTCACATCCTTGCGCAGCGTGAAGCGATAGGTCTTGCCATCCTCGGAGACCTCCCACTTCTCGGCCAGGAGGGGCCGCACCGTCTTCAGGTCGTAGTCCAGCGCAACCAGCGTGTCGGCCAGCATGAACATCACTTCGCCCATCCGCGTGGACGTCGTGCGAATGGGGTCATAGGTATCGGCGTCGGCCACGCGCAGCACCGTCATCGTGGTCGGTTTCTGCGCCACGGCCGGCAGGCTGAAAACGGCGGCCGCCAGACTCGCGCCTAACAGCGAAACAGGGTGAAAGACTCTCATGGGTATACCCCTTTGTCCTATCCGATGGAGGATCTGATGCTGCGCATCCGCATCATTTGCGCAGCTTCGGGTCGAGAACGGCGCGCAAGGTATCGCCCAGCAGA
>JAEWJD010000229.1 GCA_023386765.1 Pseudomonadota bacterium
CACGCAACCCCTCCTGCCTCCTTGCCGTCTTGCTGCTGGCGGGCTGCGCCACGGTCGGCCCGGACTATCACGTCCCGGCCGATGCCGCGGCCGGGCGGCCCGCCGCCCAAGCCTCCTTTACCGAAGCCCGCCAGGGTCCTTACGGGCAGCAGGCCCTGCCGCCGCACTGGTGGCGCCTGTATGACGACGCCAACCTCGACACGCTGATCCAGGCTGCCCTGCAGGCCAATACCGACCTGCGCCAGGCCGCCGCCAACCTGGCGCGCGCGCAAGCCGGCGTCGACGCCGCGCAGGGCGCGGGCCGGCCCGGCGTGTCCATCCAGGCCCAGCCCTCGCTGGGGCATGAATCGGGCATCCAGACCGGCCACCCCGGCCAACAGCCGGCCGACCGGACGCACTATTCAGGTGGTGTGGATGTTTCCTATCAGGTGGATCTATTCGGCCAGATCCGGCGTGCCGTCGAAGCCGCCCAGGACGATGCGCAAGCGGCCCAGGCGGCCTACGATGCCACCCGCGTGACCGTCGCAGCCGAAACGGCACGCGCCTATGCCGACCTGTGCGCCGCCGGCATGCAGTGGGCCTCGGCACGGCAATCGGTGCAATGGCAACAGGCATCGCTCAAGGCGGTGCAACAATTGCAGCGCGCCGGGCGCGGCACGGCGCTGGATGTCGAGCGCGCACAGACCCAACTGCAACAATTGCAGGCGGCGCTACCACCCTTCGAAGCCCAGCAGCACACCGCTTTCTACCGTCTGGCGGCCTTGACTGGCCGGGCTCCCGGCGAACTGTCACCGTCGCTGCTGCAATGCGCGCAGCCCCCCCGCCTGACACAGACCATCCCGGTCGGCGATGGCGCCGCGCTGCTGCGCCGCCGCCCCGACATCCGTCAAGCCGAGCGGGAGCTGGCAGCCGCCAGCGCCCGCATCGGCGTGGCCACGGCCGATCTGTATCCCCGGATCACGCTGGGCCTGTCGGCGGCCTCGGCCGGGCCGGCCGCGATGCTGGGCCAGTCCGGCACCCTGGCCTGGAGTCTGGGGCCGCTGATCCACTGGACCCTGCCCAACACCGGCATCGCCCGGGCCCGGATCGCGCAGGCCGAAGCCGCCAGCCAGCAGGCGGCAGCGCATTTCGACGGCGTGGTGCTCAACGCCTTGCGCGAGACCGAGAGCGCCCTGGTCGCCTATGCGCGCCAGCTGGGCCGCCACCGGGCCTTGCAGGCCGCGCAGACCCATAGCGCGCAAGCCGCCCGGCAGGCGCGCGAACTGTTCCGTCTGGGAAAAAGTGATTATCTGGGCGTGCTGGATGCCGAACGTACCCAAGCCGAAACGGCCAGTGCGCTGGCCGCCTCGCAGGCCAGCCTGGCCCGCGACCAGATCACGCTCTTTCTGGCCTTGGGCGGCGGCTGGCAAACCGACACGCCCACCCCCTGAAGCGCCGGGCTCAGTGCGTGGTGGGCGAGCCCTGCTGCGCCTGGGCCTGGCGCATGGCTTCTTCCCAGGCACGCTTGGGCACATGGGATTGCAACCGTTGCAGCGCAACCCGCAACAGGGCCGGGTGCAGTTCATGCCCCACCGTGCTGGCGATGTCGATGGTGGCGTCTGCCTGCAATTCGGCCAGGCGCGCGTAGCCGGCCTTGGCCTGAGCGACCGGCACGATTGCGTCATCTTCGCCATGCAGCAGATGGATGGTTGAATACAGCGGCGGCACCTTGGGTGCCTGCGCATAGCGGCCGGAAAAGGCCAGCACACGGCCCGCCAGCCCATCGTGCGCCTGCACGGCCTCCAGGGCCATGATGGCACCCTGCCCGAAGCCGGCCAGCGCGGTATCCGGCGGCAGCAGCCCCAGATCATGCTGGCGCGCCTGGATATAACCGAGCAACTGCGGCATCGCCTCGGCCACCCGGGTAATCCGCCGCTCCTCGCTCAGGCCTTCGGTCAGGAACCAATGACGGGTCGTGCCCGCGCCTTCCGAAGGCTGCGGGGCGGCGGGAATCAGCACGGCGGCGGCGGGAAAAGCCTGGCGGATGGCCTCGGCCAGCGCCTCCATATCGGCGGGCTCACCGGCGGCATCGTGCAGCAAAATGAACAATTGCCGCGGCTTGACCTGCGGCTCGGGCAAATGTTCGATGACCGTCATGAGGGGTGCATTCATAAGGCGTGAATCCAAGACGCCGGCGATCTCCGGCCTGATGCCGCCATTCTATCGTTCACGCCGCCCGCCCGCATGCCCGCCCGCACCCGCACCTTCCCTCATCCGCGTATACTGTATATTTATCCAGTAATATCGATTCGCGGCATGCCTTCGCCTGAACAGATCCACCCCGCACTCTGGCGCGCCACCCAGTTGGCCCGAGGTAGCGCACGCGTGCTGCCCACCGGCCACGAGGCACTGGCACGCCAGCTGCCCGATGGCGGCTGGCCCATCGGCGGGTTGACCGAACTGCTGCTGCCGCATGCCGGCAGCGGTGAACTGGCCTTGCTGGCCCCGGCCCTGGCCGAGGCCGCGGGCACCCGGGCGCTCGCCCGGGTGCGGGCGCCCCGCGCGGGGGGGGGGGGGGGGGGGGGGGGGGGGGGGGGGGGGGG
>JAEWJD010000369.1 GCA_023386765.1 Pseudomonadota bacterium
TACGTCCCCAACTGCAACTGCCCACCGGCCGCCGCAAGGTGCTGCTGCACTCCTGCTGCGCGCCCTGTTCTGGGGAAGTCATGGAAGCCATGACGGCTTCGGGCATCGACTACGCGATCTATTTCTATAACCCGAACATCCATCCGGTCAAGGAATACGAGATCCGCAAGCAGGAGAACATTCGCTTTGCCGAAGCACACGGCATCGAGTTCATCGACGCCGACTATGACATGGACAACTGGTTCGACCGCGTCAAGGGCCTGGAAGACTCACCCGAACGCGGCGAGCGCTGCACCGTGTGCTTCGACATGCGTTTCGAGCGCACCGCGCTCTATGCCCACGAGCACGGCTACGACACGATCACCAGCTCGCTGGGGATCTCGCGCTGGAAAGACATGAACCAGATCAACGGTTGTGGCGAACGTGCCGCAGCGCGCTATGACGACCTGGTCTACTGGACCTACAACTGGCGCAAGGGCGGCGGTTCTCAGCGCATGATCGATATCAGCAAGCGCGAGAACTTCTATCAGCAGGAGTACTGTGGCTGCGTGTACTCGCTGCGCGACACCAACCGCCACCGCCGCTCGCAAGGGCGCGAGCGCATCCACATCGGCGTGAAATTCTACGGCAAGGAAGACCTCATCAACGAGGAATCCCTGTAACCGGGTTCAGCACTCCACGATGTTGACCGCGAGACCGCCACGGGCGGTCTCTTTGTATTTGGTCTTCATGTCGGCGCCGGTTTCACGCATGGTCTTGATGACCGAATCCAGCGAAACATAATGATGGCCATCGCCGCGCAAGGCCATGCGCGCGGCGTTGACCGCCTTGACCGAGGCCATCGCATTGCGCTCGATGCAGGGAATCTGCACCAGCCCGCCGACCGGATCGCAGGTCAGGCCCAGATTGTGCTCCATGCCAATCTCGGCAGCATTCTCGACCTGCGCCACCGAGCCCCCCTGCACGGCAGCCAGCCCGGCAGCGGCCATTGAACAGGCTACGCCCACCTCCCCCTGGCAACCCACCTCGGCACCCGATATCGACGCGTTGTACTTGTAGAGCAGGCCGATCGCCGCCGCCGTAAGCAGGAATTCGTGGATGCCCTCCCGGTTGGCCGAAGGTGCGAAGCGATCGTAATAATGCAGCACGGCCGGAATGATGCCGGCCGCGCCGTTGGTGGGCGCCGTCACGACCCGGCCGCCCGCGGCATTTTCTTCGTTGACCGCCATGGCATACAGATTGACCCAGTCCATCACCGACAGGGGGTCGGACAGCGCCCGCTCGGCGCGCTGGGTCAGGCTGCGATAGAGTTCCGGCGCACGACGGCGCACCTTCAACGGCCCGGGCAATTCGCCATCGGCTTGCGGATGGTCGATGCCGCAACCCCGGCTCACGCAAGCCTGCATCACGGCCCAGATCTGGTCCAGCCCCGCCTCGATCTCCTCGCGGCTGCGCCAGGTCAGTTCGTTGCGCATCATCAGCCCGGCCACGGACAGGCCGCTCTCCTGGCACATGGCCAGGAGTTCGCGGCCGCTGCGAAATGGGAACGGCATCTGATCGTGGGCGGCCATGACCTGGCTGTTGGGCGCGCCCGATGTCACCACAAACCCCCCACCCACCGACAGATAGCGGGACTCGCGCAGACAGGCCCCCTGCGCATCGAAGGCGTGGAACTTCATGCCGTTGGGATGCTCGGGCAAGGCCTCGCGGCGGTAGAAAAGCAGGTGCTCCTTTTCGATGAACGGCACCGGATGACGCCCCAGCAGCGGCAGCGAGCGGCTGGCGCGCACGGCTTGCAGCATGCCGGCGATGGCAGCGGGGTCGACCGTATCGGGGGCCTCGCCCATCAGGCCCAGCATGACCCCCTTGTCGGTACCATGCCCTTTGCCGGTCGCACCCAGCGAGCCATACAGCTCGCAGCGCAGGGTGGCCACTGCGGGCAACAGGCCATCGCGTTCCAGGCCTTGCACATACAGCAGCGCTGCCCGCATCGGCCCAACCGTATGCGAACTGGATGGGCCGATGCCAATTTTGAACAAATCAAAGACTGAAACGGCCATGCTGGGCTCCCGGATAGAAGCCGCCAACGCCTGTGTCAGCGGCGATGGAATGCATGATACGCGTGCCCCAGGCCGCTGCGAGCGCGAGATTTCCCTTCCGGCACGCGGCCATGCGATGATGGACGGGTTGTTTCAATCTCTGACCATTCCCGCAGAGGCTTCGGACCCGGCGGGCAGAGGAGTGCTATGTCAGGTGTTTTGTCCATGCTCGATTTCGCAGGCTACGTGGCCCTGCTGCTTTGGGGCGTCCACATGGTGCAGACCGGCGTTCAGCGTGCCTTCGGGTCTGCCCTGAACGCCTTTCTTGGCCGCACGCTGGGCACCCGCGCCCGGGCTTTCATGGCTGGCCTGGGCATCACGGCGGCGCTGCAGAGCAGCACTGCCACCGGCCTGATGATCACCGGTTTTGCGGCGGCCGGCGCCGTTGCATTGGTGCCGGCGCTGGCCGCCATGCTGGGGGCCAATGTCGGCACGACTCTGATCGTGCAACTGCTGTCGTTCGACCTGACCTCGCTGGCCCCTATCCTGATACTGGCTGGCGTATGGATGTTCCGCCGCTATCCGCCCGGCCGGGCACGTGATCTCGGACGGGTGTTTATCGGCCTGGGTCTTTTGTTGCTGTCGCTGCACTCGCTGGTGGCCCTGTTCGAGCCGATAGAACAGGACCCGTTGCTGTCGACCATCCTGCAATCCCTGAGTTCACAGCCTGTCCTGGCAGTGCTGATCTCCGGCGCGATCACCTGGGCAGCCCATTCCAGTGTCGCTGTCGTTGTCTTGGTGATGTCGCTCGTCAGCCATGGCGTGGTAGACATGGAATTGGCCTTTGCCCTGGTGCTGGGCGCCAATCTCGGCACGGCCGTCAACCCCATGCTTGAAGGCGTGAGCGGCGATGACCCCGCGTCACGGCGTCTCCCGATGGGCAACCTGCTTACGCGCGTGGCCGGTGTCCTGGCCGGCCTGGTGCTGCTGCCCTGGGTCACACCGTTTCTGGCCGGGATAGCCAGCGATCCGGGCCATGCCGTGGCCAATTTCCATACCATTTTCAATATTGCCGTGGCGGCGGTGTTCCTGCCGTTGCTCACCCCCTATGGCGCGCTGCTGACGCGCTGGCTGCCCAAACGCGTGGACCCCAACGATCCGGCCCGCCCGCAATACCTCGATGAGTCGGCCCACGATGTGCCGGCCGTGGCGCTGGGCAATGCGCGCCGCGAGGCACTGCGCATGACCGACATGCTGCAGACGCTGCTGCTCTATTCACGCGCCGGTTTCAAGCGCGACAACCGGCATCGGCTGATCCAGGCCCGCCAGCTGGACCAGGCCATCGACAAGCTCGAGACGGCCATCACCACCTACGTGGCCACCCTGGACCAGGAAAACATGACCCAGGCCGACCGCCAGCAGCTCGACGCCATCCTGGCGTATGTCAGCAACATCGGTCACGCCGCCGACGTCGCCTATCATGGCTTGCTCGGCCACGTGGCGCGACTGCGCAAGCTGAGCCTGCAACTCGCGCCCGAGCAACGCACCCATGTCGACGAGACCCTGGGCGAACTGATCGCCAATCAGCGTCAGGCTGCAGCGCTGTTCGTCAACGACGACCTGCGCCAGGCCCGCGCGCTGGCTGGCGAGAAGACCCGCTTCCGGATGCTCGAGTCCGAGGCCGCCGAATCCCACCTTCAGAAAATCAAGAGCGGCGAGGTCGACGCCGCCGAGGCCGGCGCCCTCTACCTCGACATCCTGCGCGACATGAAGGGCATCAATACCTATCTGGTGGAGGCGTCGGCCTATCCCCTGCTGGCCCGTCACGGAGAACTGCTGCCCAGCCGGCTGCGCGACGCCACCTCGGTGTGAGGCCGCGCAGCCCCGCTCAGGCCTTCATCAGGCCTTCAGATAGCGCTCGAACCACTCCAGCATGCGCGCCCAACCATCGCGGGCATCGGCCGCCACATAGCTGGGGCGGTAATCGGCCAGGAAGGCATGGCCTGCGTCGGGATACACGACGAAGCGCGACGCCTGCGCCGCAGCGTTGCCCTCGGCCAGGCGCGCCTGCATGGCTTGCACGTCGGCCAGCGGGATGCTGCTGTCCTGGCCGCCATACAAGCCGAGGACAGGCGCATGCACCTGACCGGCAATATCCAGCGGCACCGACTTGATCAGCGGCCCATGGCCGCTGGAGAGCTTGCCGTACCAGGCGACCGCTGCCTTGACCTGCGGATTGTGGGCCGCGTACATCCAGGTGGCCCGCCCACCCCAGCAAAAGCCCGTCACGCCCAGACGCGATACATCAGCCCCTTGCTTGCCGGCCCAGGCGACTGCCGCGTCCAGATCACCATAGACCTGCTCGTCGGACACCTTGGATACGATATCGGCCACCAGCGTCGGGATATCGTGATACTTGGACGCATCGCCCTGGCGCTGATAGAGATTGCTCGACACCGCGAAGTAACCCGCCTTGGCCAGCCGCCGGCAAAGATCGCGGATATGCTCGTGCAACCCGAAAATCTCTTGCACCACCAGCACGACAGGCGCGCCCTGCACGCCTTGCGGCGCAGCGTAATAGGCATCCTGGGTACCGTCATGGACCGGCAGGGCGAACTCCCCGTGCACCAGGCCTTCGGTATCGGTATGCAGAGTCGTGGAAGCCGGGGTACCGGCAGCGGCAGCAAAGGACATGGGGCAGTCTCCGAAAGACCGGCCGCCACCGCCCGGCTTCAGTGCCGCGAGTGCCCCGAGTGAAGCGCCGGCGTTTCCTGCGCATGGTCGTGATCGTGATCATGGGCATGGCCATGATGCAGCAGGGAGGTCACGCCATAGATCATGACTACCCCCAGTCCGACCAGCAACAGCTGCGGCACGGCGTCCGCCAGGGTCACACGCTCGTGCATCTGCGGGATGAGATCGGCGACCGAGATATAAAGAAAGCTGCTGGCCGCGACCACCAGCACGTAAGGCACCAGGGTCTGCGCTTCCTGCAGCACGAAGTATCCTACACCGCCACCGATGGCAGTGCATAGACTGGTGAAAAGGATGAGCCCGAAGGCCCGCTGGCGCGTCAGTCCGGCATTGATCAGGACCACGAAGTCGCCCAGCTTGTGAGGCACTTCGTGAATGATGATCGATGCCGCGGTCAGCACCCCCAGCATGGGGTCGGTCAGGAATGCCGCAGCCACCAATACACCATCGCACAGATTGTGCAACGAGCTGCCCACCAGGATCAGCACCCCGCCCCGGCCGGCCTCATGACGATCATGCCCATGGTGGTGATGGTGACCATCGTGCTCGTGGTGATGGCTGTGCCGCAGCAAGGCGATCTTCTCGAGCACGAAAAAGCCGATCAGACTGGCCAGCATCAACCCGAACAGAGTGTGGGCGCTGGCCTGCGCGGCCTCGAAGGCCTCGGGCAACAGATGCAGCAGCGCCACGGAAAGCAGCACTCCCACTGACAGGCTGACCATGTGGTGCAGATAACGGGCGAAAACACGATACGCCAGCCAGTGGGCGATAGACACGGCGATCAGGCCGCCGGCAACGGTGGCCAGAATGATCCAGAGCAGCAGCATGGGATTGGGTCGCGCAGGGCGTTGGGCCGTGGGTGAGGAGAGCAGAAAGATAGCGCAATATTATATTATTGCAATTCAAGGCGTGCGACAAATCACCCGGCACGCTCACGGCCTGCCCACCGGCCCGGCATCCAGCCGGACCGGTTCAGGTATCAATGGGCCTGTTCCCAGTTCTGGCCCACGCCGATTTCGGCTACCAGCGGCACCCTCAGTTCGGCGACCTCGCTCATCAGGCGGGGCACCATCTCGCGCACACGCTCGACCTCGTCGTCGGGGGCCTCCAGCACCAGTTCATCGTGAACCTGCATGATGAGCCGGGCCTGCAGCTTGTCACCGACCAACCAGTCCTGCACCGCCACCATGGCCATCTTGATCAGGTCGGCGGCCGTGCCCTGCATCGGCGCATTGATGGCGGCCCGCTCCGCACCCTGACGGCGCGGACCGGAAGCCGCCCGGATATCCGGCAACTGCAAGCGGCGGCCGAACACGGTCTCTACATAGCCCTGCTCGCGCGCGAGCAGGCGGGTTTCGTCCATGTAGCGCGCCACCCCCGGATAGCGGGTGAAGTAGCGGTCGATGTAGGCCTGCGCGGCATCGCGCGTGATGCCCAGATTCGAAGCCAGGCCGAACACGCTCATGCCATAAATCAGGCCAAAGTTGATGGCCTTGGCTGCGCGGCGCTGCTCACTGCTGACCTCCGTGAGCGGCACGCCGAACACCTCGGACGCCGTGGCGCGGTGGATGTCCTCGCCGGCGGCAAAGGCACGCTGCAGATTCGCATCGTCGGAAACATGCGCCATGATGCGCAGCTCGATCTGCGAGTAGTCGGCCGACAGCAGCTGCCGCCCCTGGCCGGCGACGAAGGCTTCGCGCACGCGGCGCCCGGCTTCGGTGCGGACAGGGATGTTCTGCAGATTGGGATCCGAGGACGCAAGCCTGCCGGTGATGACGGCGGTCTGCGAATAATGCGTATGCACCCGCCCGGTGTCCGCGTTGATCATGCGCGGCAGCTTGTCGGTGTAGGTGGACTTGAGCTTGGACAGGCCACGGTACTCGAGCAGCACCTGCGGCAACGGGTAGTCCTGGGCCAGTTTGGACAGCACCTCCTCATCGGTCGAAGGCGCGCCGCCGGCGGTCTTGCGCACCACCGGCATCCCCATACGCCCGAACAGGATCTCGCCCAATTGCTTGGGCGAATTCAGATTGAACGGCTGCCCGGCCAGCTCATAGGCGCGCTGTTCCAGCGTGAGCATCTCGCGGCCCAGGGCGTGACTCTGGCGGCCCAGTTCCTGGGCGTCGACCTTCACGCCGTTGCGCTCGACCACCACCAGCACGCGCGAGACTTCAAGTTCCAGGCGATAGATGCGCTCCAGCCCCTTGTCGGCAGCCACCAGCGGACGCAGGGCATGATGCAGCTGCAAGGTGAAATCGGCATCTTCCGCGGCATAGAATCCGGCTGTCTCGGTTGCCACTTCATCAAAGCCGATCTGCTTGGCCCCCTTGCCACACAGGTCTTCGTAGTTGACGCCACTGCGGCCCAGGTAACGTTGCGCCAGATCATTCAGGCCCACGCCACGGTGCGACTCCAGCACGTAGGCCTGCAGCATGGTGTCTTCGGTGATACCTCGCAACGCCAGCCCTTCATTGGCGAACACATGCGTGTCGTACTTGGCATGATGCAGCAACTTGGGGCGCGCGGGATCCTGCAGCCAATCGCGCAGGCGTTCCAGTACTTCCTGCTTGGGCAGCTGCACGCCGGCCTCCGGGCCTCGGTGTGCCAGGGGCAGATAGCAGGCCTGCCCGGGCGTGACCGACATGGACATGCCCACCAGCCGTGCCTGCATCCCATCCAGCGAAGTGGTCTCGGTGTCCAGTGCCACCAGCTCCGCCTGGTTCAGGCGCTCCAGCCAGGCCTCGAACTGCGGCCACTCGGTGATGATCTCGTAATCGGCCTCAAGCGGCGCGGCATGGGCGGCCGCCACCACGCGGGCATCCCCCGCAGGCACGCGCTCAGCATCACCCGAGAGCTCACGCAGCCAGGTGCGAAACCCATAGCGGTCGTACAGCTCGTTCAGGGTCGCGGTATCCACCGTACCCATGGCCAGCTCTTCGGGCGAGGACAGCACTGCGCTCAGGTCGCAGTCGTCCTTCACGGTGAGCAGCTGCCGCGTCAACGGAAAATTGGGGATGGCCTCACGCAAATTATTGCCTGCCACACCCTTGATGGCATCGGCATGCGCCACCAGATTGTCGATGGTGCCGTATTCGGTCAACCACTTGACGGCCGTCTTGGGCCCGACCTTGGTCACCCCGGGCACGTTGTCCACGGTGTCGCCCACCAGCATCAGGTAGTCGACAATGCGTTCTGCCGGCACGCCGAACTTGTTGACCACACCGGCTTCATCCAGCGGCTCGCTGGTCATGGTGTTGACCAGCGTCACCTGCGGATTGACCAGTTGGGCCAGGTCCTTGTCTCCCGTGGAGACGACCGTGTGCCACCCCTGTTCGGTGGCGCGCAACGCAAGCGTGGCGATGATATCGTCGGCCTCTACCCCTTCCACCGCAAAGACCGGCCAGCCCAGGGCCCGCACGGCCGCATGAATGGGCTCGATCTGGGCCGCCAGATCAGGCGGCATGGGTGGACGGTGCGATTTATATTCGGGGTAGAGGTCGTCGCGAAAGGTCTTGCCGCGCGCATCGAAAATACATGCGGCATACTCTGCCTGGTGGTCTTGGACCAGTTTGCGCAGCATATTGATGACGCCGTACAGCGCCCCGGTCGGTTCGCCCTGGGCGTTGCGCAGATCCGGCATCGCATGGAAAGCGCGGTACAAGTAACTCGAACCGTCTACCAGCAACAAGGTTTTTTTCATGGTTATAAAGGCAGAGATGGACACACCCGCCGACAAACAAATTCCGGTGATTATGTCAGAGATACGGGCCGCCGCCGAAAAGCTGGCGGACATCGGCCCGGCTGTCAGCGTCTTCGGCAGCGCCCGTGTGAGTCGTGATTCCCCATACTACGCCACCGCCAGCGCCATTGCGGCAGCCTTCGCGCGCGAAGGCTTCGCCGTGATCGCCGGTGGCGGCCCCGGCATCATGGAGGCAGCCAACAAAGGCGCTTTCGAGGCCGGTGGCACCAGCGTGGGGCTGAACATCAGCCTGCCCCACGAGGCACATCACAACGGTTTCCAGACCATCTGTCTTTCGTTCGAGTACTTTTCTTCGCGCAAGACGGCCTTCTTCATGCACAGCATGGCCTATGTCTCGCTGCCAGGCGGTTTCGGCACCATGGACGAGCTTTTCGAGGCCCTCACGCTGATCCAGACCGGCAAGGTACCACCGGCACCCATCGTGCTGGTCGGCAGTGAGTTCTGGCACGGGCTGGTCGACTGGATGGCTGATCAGTTGCGCGCCAACGGCATGATCGGTGCCCAGGATCTGGATCTCTTCATTATTGAAGACGACCCCGAAAAAGTCGTGCGCCATATTGTGGAGTTCCACCGCAAGCAACAGTCCGAGCAGGCCCAGTACGCCCCATCGCTGCCCGCCTGAGGGCGTCTGCAGTAATTCAGGCCGATATCTGCAGGGCCGGGCACAGGGCAAGGACGCCCTCTCGCTAAGGTGATGTTTTCCACAACCAGGAAGATCCATGCCTTTGCGCCGGCGGCGTCCGTGCCGCCCACCTGCCTTCCGCCTTGCCGCCGCCCTGCCGGCGGTCCTGCTTCTGTCCTTCTGCATGGCCGGCAAGGCCATGGCCGCCCCATCCTGGGACGGTGCGCTGGAAGGCCTGCTCGGGCAACTCCTGCAGCACGAATACCGACACAGCAGCTCCAGCGGCACGAGCGCCCAGACCACCACCATACGCCTCGGCCTGGGCCAGCCTGGCAGCACCCCTGCCTGGCCCATCCCGCCCGGCCCCGACCTCCCCGAGCCCGCCATGCCGAGGATGCCCGAGCCCGCCCTTCCCCCGGCCGCCTTCCCCTCCGCCTTCGATCCGCCCCTGACGCCGGGCAAGCCACAACGCATCCTCAACGCCCAGGGCGAAGGCTGGTACTCCCACGTCCAGGTGGATATCCTGCAACGCCGCAACGACCAAGTCTGCGCGCGCTTCGTGCGCGCAGACACCCTGGTCATCGCCGGTTGCGTGCGTGCCAATGACCGCATGGCCCGCAACCTGGCGCAGTACCTGCTCGACAAAAAGCAGCTGCGCGTCTACCTGGATCACCGCGTGCGCTATGCCTCCCTGGGCCGCCTGGATACCTTCCGCATCACGCGCCTGGAACCCTGACTCCCTTTCCCATCCAGCCTAAAAAAAACGCCCCTTTCAGCGAAAGGGGCGTTCTGACTACCGGCTACGAGACGTCTCAGGCGTGCTCGCGCGCAGCACGGCGACGCTCATGCTCCTGCAGGTAGCGCTTGCGCAAACGAATGGACTTGGGCGTGATCTCGACCAGCTCATCATCATCGATGAATTCCACCGCGTACTCCAGCGTCAGCTGGATCGGCGGCACCAGGCGCACGGCTTCGTCGGTACCCGAGGCACGCACGTTGGTCAGCTGCTTGCCCTTGATCGGGTTGACCACGAGATCATTGTCGCGGCTGTGGATGCCGATGATCATGCCTTCATACAGCGGCTCGCCGGGGC
>JAEWJD010000371.1 GCA_023386765.1 Pseudomonadota bacterium
TGGCGCTTGGTTTCCATGGTGAAGCGGTCGATGGCGTACTCGATCTTCACCGGCGCGTAATGATAGAAGTGGCCGAAACCACCGCCCACGAAGGGCGCGCTGCCCATCTGCCAGAACAGCCACGACAGCGTGCGCGCGCGCGCGGCCGGATCCTGCGGCAGCAGGGCGCCGAACTTCTCGGCCAGATACAGCAGGATGGCGCCTGACTCGAACACCGGGATCGGCTGTTCGCCCGAGCGGTCCATCAGGGCCGGGATCTTGGAGTTGGGATTGATCTCGACGAAACCGCTGCCGAACTGATCGCCCTGGCCGATGCGGATCAGCCAGGCATCGTACTCGGCACCCTGGTGACCCAGCGCCAGCAGCTCTTCCAGCATGATGGTGACTTTCTGGCCGTTGGGCGTGCCCAGCGAATAGAGCTGCAGGGGATGGCGGCCGACAGGCAAGACCTTCTCGTGCGTGGCGCCGGCCACCGGCCGGTTCAGCGAAGAGGCGGACGACGCGGTGCTGGCGCCGCCTTGGTTCCAGGTCCAGACTTTGGGAGGGGTGTATTCCATGACTATGCGGTTCCGGTAATGTCGAGCAGCCATGATTGTGCCGCGTTTCCCCCGGGCTCAGCGACCGCGCGGCCCGGTCATGGGGGGTGCCTAGGGTTTTCCCCGGGTCGTGTCATTGCAGCCGGATCCCCAGCGCATGGACCAGCGGGGCCATCTCGGCGCGTTCGGCGGTGATCGTCTCACGCAGCGCCTGGGCGTCGCCGCCGATCGGGATCATCCCCAGCTGCTGCATCTGCTGGCGCATGGCGGGCTCCTGCAGTACCTCGGCCACGCTGCTGCCGATCAAGGCGGCTTGCTCGGCAGGCAGGCCTGCCGGACCCATCAGGCCGATCCAGGGCTGGGCGGCATAGCCGTCCATGCCGGCTTCCTGCAGGGTGGGCGTTTCGGGCAGGTTGGCAAAGCGCTGCGGGCTGGTGATCGCCAATGCCCGCAGGCGGCCGCTGTCCAGCAGTCCCTTGGCGCTGGAGGGGGCATCCAGCGCGATGTCGAGCTGGCCGCCGATCAGGTCGTTGAGGGTTTTGCCCGAGGATGACGACGGTGCGTACAGGGCCTGGATGCCGGCGCGCCGCGCAGTCTGCTCCCATACCAGGTGAAAGGCGGTACCGATCGAAAACGAACCCAGGTTCAGCTCGCGCGACTTGCTGGCGGCCACGAAGTCCTCCCAGCTGCGCAAGGGGCTGTCGGCGGCGACCACGAAAACAAAGGGGGTGCGTGCCACCAGCGAGATGGGCGTCAGCGCGTCGATCGGATCGAAGTCGCTGACGGCGAAAGGCACGATCGTGACCGTGGAGGCCACCACCAGGCCCAGGGTGTAGCCGTCAGGGGCAGCCTTGGTGAGGGCATTGACGCTGATCATGCCCGAGGCGCCGGGCCGGTTCTCGACGATGACGGGTTGACCCCAGCGTTCGCCCAGGCGTGTGCCCAGCAGCCGGGCCATGGCATCGACCGGCCCGCCTGCCGGGTTGTTGATGATCAGCCGCAGGGGTTTGTCGGGATAGGCGGCCAGCGCCAGAGGTGCGAGCAGGGTCAGGGTCAGCGCGATCAGGGCGCGTCGTAGCATGGGTGTCTCCTCGGTCGATCTTCAAATTACGGCCTTCAGGCCAGGATTTCTTCTTTCGGGGCCGGGGCCCAGCCGGGGCTGCCGCCACGGATGAAGGCAATCCAGGACTGGCGCACGCGTTGCGACAGCGCCTGTCCCGCGGCCGGCGGCATGCCGGCCAGCATGGGGGCGTCGGCATAGGCGCTGAGGGTGCCGAAGGTAAAGGGCAGCTCGATGCAGTGGCAGGCGCCGAAGCGTTCGCTGGGCCCGACGTCAAAGCGCGCCAGCCAGGCCTGGCGGCCGAGGGCCGCAGCCGTACCGGCCCAGTGGCGTGCCGGCTGGCCGAACAGGCGATCGGTTTCGGCCTGGCTGTGCCGATCGTGACCGGGGAAGGCGGCCATTTCGTCACGGGTGTAGCTGACCAGCACATCGCAGTGGGCCTGGGCGCGGGTGAGGGCAGCGTCCATGTCCTGCGGCAGGACCTCGCCATCGCAGACGGGGGCGGCGAGGCTGCGGCCCTGTCCCTCTTGCTGCAGGGCCAGCAGCACGGCGGGATGGGCGCCGGCCTGCAGCCAGGCGGTCGCCGGCAAGGCACGGGCCTGGGCCAGCGATTCGATGCCGCAGGCGGCATACAGCGCCCGGCCCAGCCGCGCGCTGTCTTCGGCGCTGCGCCAGCCCCGGCCCAGCGCTGCGCTTTGCAGGATGGCGCGCGAGAAACGCGGCTGGCGCGTGAGCAGGGCGGCCAGGTTGGAAGCCCCGGCCGATTGGCCCATGACGGTCAGTGCTGCCGCCTCTCCGCCGAAGGCGGCGATGTGCTCATGCACCCAGTCGATCGCCAACTCCAGGTCGAGCAGGCCGGCATTGGCCGTGCCGCCCGGCAGGGGTTGCCAACCCAACGCGCCCAGGCGGTAGTTGACGGCCACCACCACAATATCGCCCTCGGCGGCCAGTCGCGCACCGTCATACCAGGGCAGGACGCCGCCGCTTTGCCAGGCGCCGCCGTGCACCCAAAGCACTACGGGGCGTCGTGCGTCATCGGCCGCCGGCGTCCAGACGGTCAGGTGCAGGCAATCCTCGGCCTGGGCGGCGCGAAAGCCGCCCATGGCCGCCTCCAGGCGCGAGGGCAGTTGCGGTGCCACCGGGCCGGGTTGGCGGGCGTCGAGCTGGCCCTGCCATTGAAAAGGCCGGGGCGCGGCAAAGCGTAGCTCGCCGACCGGCGGTGCTGCATAGGGAATGGCGCTGAAGCGGCTGACGACGCCCTGGCGCAGCCCGTGCACGCGGCCTTGCGGCAGGGTGGCGTAGACATTCTGGATCATGGATCAGGCCTGCGGGATTTCGGATGCGGCTATGGTACGAACGAAATCCGGCTGCACTCATGCGTGCGGCGATTCAGGTCATGCGCAAAGCGAATGGCTGGCCGGGCGGCAGATCGTGGCGGATGGCCTGTGCCATGCGGGCCGTGAAGGCGCGCGCCGGCCGGCTGCTGGGGCGGTCGCGCCGCCAGATGGCCGCCAGGGGCGAAGGCTGGATGCCGGGCAGTACCGGCAACACGGCCAGTTCGCCACGGGCCTGGTGCACGGCGGCCACGCTGCCGGGCAGCATCCAGAGGTAGTCGCTGTCGCGCAGCAGTTCGCGGCTGAACTCGGGCGAGAGGGCTCCGATCATGTCGGGCACGGGCAGGCCGGCCTGCACCAGGTTCATTTCCAGTTCGGCACGGATGCGGCTGCCGGGCAGGGCGGTGATCCAGGGGTAGCGCGCGTAATCGGCCAGCACGGCACCGGGACGCGCCGTGAGCGGGTGATCCGGGGCACAGGCCAGCACCACCGGGTCATTGAGCAGGGTGACCGATCGATAGATCTGCGGATTGACGGCCGCCGAATAGCGGCTGACCAACAGGTCGATGGCACCGGCATCGAGCTGTTCGATCAGTTGCTCGTGCGTGCCGATCTCGATGCTCAGGGTGATGCGGGGGAAGTCGGCGCGAAAGCGCCGGGCCGCCGGTGCGGCCGGCCAGCCGCTGAAAAGCGCGAAGCAGCCGACCGTCAGGCTGCCCTGGTCGCCGCGCAGCAGCGCTGCCAGGTCGACCTCGGCCTTGCGAAAATCGATCAGCAGCTGGCGCGCATGACGGCACATGGCCAAGCCTAGCGCCGTGCAGTGGGTTCCCTTGGCGGTGCGCTCGAACAGCCGCGCGCCCACCAATTCTTCGATCTCGGCGATGGCCCGCGACAGACTGGGCTGGGTGGTCTGCAGCTGGGCGGCCGCGCGCGACAGATTGCCGAGTTCGGCCACCGCCAGCACGATTTCCAGATGCCGCACGCGCAGCTTGCCTTTGAAGGGAGTCATGTCTTGCCTGTCAGGATGAAGCCCCGATTATTCTCGGGTGACACGTCTTCTGGCAATGTGGGATCGGTAAAAGCCCTTATTACGTTGTGCTCCAGGCTTCATTATCGTATCTGAGAATTTTCCAATAATAGAATTCTCGTATCCGATACCCATGAGCAGTGATCTTGTATTCGACTACGCGGTCATCGGCGCCGGCATTGCCGGCGCGTCCGTGGCCTGGCGTTTGAGCCAGCACGCCAGCGTGATGGTCCTGGAGCGCGAGGCCCAGCCCGGCTACCACTCGACCGGCCGCTCGGCCGCGATGTTCATGGAAACCTATGGCACGCCGCAGATCCGCGCGCTTACGCGCGCCAGCCGCGCGTTCTATGAACAGCCACCGCAAGGGTTCAGCGAGCATCCTTTGCTGATCGAGCGCGGTGTGTTCTACCTGGCCACGCATGATCAGCGCGAGCTGTTGCAGCAGACCTACGACGACTTCCGCCAGCAGTCCGGCAATGTGCGCCTGATCGACCCCGAGGAGGCTGCCCGTCGCGTGCCCTGTCTGCGGCCGGCCGAGCTGGCCGGCGTGCTGGAAGAGCCCGATGCCAAGGATATCGATGTGCACGCCTTGCACCAGGGGTTCCTGCGCGGGCTGCGCGCGCGTGGCGCGCAGCTGCGTAACAACGCCGAGGTGACGGCGGCCCGGCATGAGGCCGGCGTCTGGACCCTGACGCTCGCCGACGGCGTCACGGTGCGGGCCAAGGTCGTGATCGATGCGGCCGGTGCCTGGGCCGATCAAGTGGCCGCCGTGTGCGGCGCGCAGCCGGTGGGCTTGCAGCCCTGCCGGCGCACCGCCTTTACCTTCAGCGGTCCGGAGGATGTCGATTTCAGCGGCTGGCCGGCTGTCGTCGGGATCGATGAGAGTTTCTATTTCAAACCTGATGCGGGCCAGTTGCTGGGTTCGCCGGCCAACACGGATCCGGTCGATGCCCACGACGTGGTGCCCGAAGAGCTCGACGTTGCCACCGGCATCTACCGCATCGAAGCGGCCACCACCTTGCAGATCCGCCGCCCGCGCCATACCTGGGCGGGTTTGCGCTCCTTCGTGCGCGACGGCGATTTCGTGATCGGCTGGGACGATGCCGCGCCGGCATTCTTCTGGCTGGCCGCCCAGGGCGGCTATGGCATCCAGACGGCTGCCGCGGCCTCGGAGCTGGCGGCCGCGCTGGTGAGCCGCCAACCCCTGCCCGACACCCTGACGCGCCACGGCGTGCAGGGCGAAGCGTTGTCGCCTGCGCGGCTGCGCTGACGTTGTTCCCTTTCCCCTTTTCTTGCCGGAGGCTGTCTTGAGCGCCATCACCCGTTATCCGAGTTCCCTGCCGCTGCCTTTTTCGCGCGCCACGCGCGCCGGCGGCTTTCTGTTCCTGTCGGGCCAGATTCCGCTGGATGCCAGCGGGCAGGTCGTGCGCGGTGATATCCGCGAGCAAACCCATGCCGCCATGGAACGTATCAAGGAAACCCTGGCCCTGGCCGGCGCCAGCCTGGACGACGTGGTGCGTGCCACGATCTGGCTCACCGATCTGGCGCAGTTCGCGGATTTCAACGAAGCCTATCGCAGCCACTTCAAGGACGGCGTGTTTCCGTCGCGCTCGACCGTGCAGGCCGCGCTGGCCATGGGCGTGGATGTGGAAATCGAAGTGCAGGCCTGGCTGGGCGAATCGGCCTGAGCCGCCGCCCGCTGCGTAACGCAACGGGCGCGCCCAGGCCTCACAGAGAGGACAGCATGAGAATCTTTTCCGGGTCGCTGGCGACCGAAACGAATACCTTCTCCCCGATCCCCACGGGGCTGGGCGCTTATCGTGCGCGGGGCTATTTCCCCGCCGGGCAGCACCCGGATCGCATGCAGATGTTTACCGGCCCGCTATGGGCGGCGCGCCAGCGCGCCCAGGGCAGGGACTGGACGCTGATCGAAGGCATGTGCGCCGGAGCGATGCCTGCCGGCATTACGACCCGCCATGCCTACGAAACCCTGCGCGATGAATTGCTGCAGGACCTGCGTGACGCCGGCCCGGTCGATATCGCGCTGTTCGGCCTGCATGGGGCGATGGTGGCCGATGGCTACGACGATTGCGAAGGCGATCTGTTGCGTCGCGCCCGCGAAATCGTGGGTCCGGACACGGTGATCGGCGCCGAGCTGGATCCGCATTGCCACATGACCGAAACGATGACCGCCGCGGCCGACTTCCTGGTTTGTTTTAAGGAGTACCCGCATACGGACATCCTGGAGCGCGGACTGGACCTGGTGGACCTGTGCGTGGCCCAGGCCGAAGGCCGCATTACGCCGGCGCTGGGCGTGTTCGATTGCGAGATGATCTCCATCATGCATACCAGCCGCGAGCCGATGCGCAGCTTCGTGGACCGGCTGCTGGACATGGAAGGCCGCGATGGCGTCCTGTCGGTGTCGATCGCCCACGGTTTTCCCTGGGGCGACACCGCCGACATGGGGGCCAAGGTGCTGGTCTATACCGACGGCGATGCGCGTCAGGCCGAGCGCCTGGCATGCGAGCTGGGCGAGGAGCTGATTGCGTTGCGCGATCAGCTCTCGCCGGCCTATCCGCCCACCGACCAGGCGCTGGACGAAGCGCTGGCCTTTGGCGATTTTCCGGTCGTGCTGGCTGATTCGGCCGACAACGCCGGTGGCGGCGCGCCCAGCGATTCGACCTTCATCCTGGAACGGGTGCTGGCGCGCGGCATCGAGCCGGTGGCCATCGGCCCCTTCTGGGATCCGGTGTCGGTGCTGCTGTGCTTTGAGGCCGGCGAGGGCGCGCAGATCCAGTTGCGCGTGGGAGGCAAGGTGGCCGCCGTGTCAGGCCAACCTCTGGATCTGGCGTGCGAGGTGCTGGCGCTCAAGCGCGACGCCGTGATGACCGGCCTGGCCGGCACGCCTGCGCAGCTGGGTGACGTGGCGGTGGTGCGCTGCCAGGGCGTGACCCTGGTGCTGACTTCCCTGCGCGTGCAGGCCATGGGCACCGACCTGTTCACGCAGTTCGGCGTGGATCTTTCGGCCATGCGCATCATCGTGGTCAAGTCATCGCAGCATTTCTATGCCTCCTATTCGAAGGTGGCCAAGCACGTGATCTATGTCCAGACGCCGGGCGCGATCACGCAGGACTACAACGCCTTGCCTTACCGCAAGGTCAAACTTCCGAAATGGCCCTTGGTGGCCTGAATGACCGGGCGCGGGGCGCCCATTCCTGGGGAACGATAATGATGAAACGATTGACGCTGCTGGCCGCGGCCGCCGCGATGCTGGCTGCCGGGGGGCAGGCGCTGGCCGAGGGCAAGACGCTGCGCCTGGTGCCGCATGCCGACCTGAAGACGCTGGATCCGCATTTCAATACCGCCTACATCACGCGCAACCATGGTTACATGGTGTTCGACATGCTGTTCGCACAGGACAGCCAGGGCCGCGTGCAGCCGCAGATGGTCGACACGTGGTCGCGCTCCGATGACGGCAAACGCTGGGAATTCAAGTTGCGGCCGGGGCTGGCATTCAGTGACGGCAACCCCGTGACGGCCGAGGACTGCGTTACGTCGATCCAGCGCTGGGCCAAGAAGGACACCATGGGCCAGGCCCTGATGGCCGCTGGCGCCAAGTTCGAAGTCACCGGCCAGGACAGCTTCGTGCTGACCCTGGACGAGCCCTTCGGGCTGGTGCTGGAGGCCTTGTCCAAGCCCTCGGGCCTGCCGCCGTTCATCATGCCCAAGCGCCTGGCGGAAACCGATCCGAACACCCAGGTCACCGAGGTGGTGGGCTCGGGTCCGTTCCTGTTCAAGCGCGATGAATGGGTGCCGGGCAACAAGGTGGTCTACGTCAAGAACCCCGACTACAAACCGCGTGCCGAGGCGCCGGACGGTCTGGCCGGCGGCAAGAACGTGAAGGTCGACCGTGTGGAATGGATCTACATTCCTGATGGCAACACATCGACCGCCGCGCTGATGAACGGCGAGGTGGACATGGTCGAGCAGGTCGCGCCGGACTTCCTGCCGGTGGTCGAGTCCAACAGCGACGTCCAGTTGACTCCCTCGGTATCGACCCAGGGGATGGTGGTCGTCAACTCGTTGCATCCGCCTTTCAATGACGAGCGCGCCCGCCAGGCCTTGTATCACCTTGTGAGCCCGGCGCAGATGCTCTCGGCCATGGGATACAGCGAAAAATACCGTGTCGACGACTGCCGCACGATGTACATCTGCGGCTCGCCGCTGGCCACCGATGCCGGCTCGCAAGCCTATGGCAAGCAGGACTTCGAACGCGCCAAGGCCTTGCTCAAGGAAGCCGGCTACAAGGGCGAGAAGGTCGTGGTGTTGCTGCCCTCCGATCACCTGAGCGCACCGGCCACCATGGTGCTGGGCCAGACCTTGAAGAAGGCCGGCGTCAACGTGGACATGCAATCCATGGATTGGTCCTCGATGGCCTCGCGCCGCCTGAAGAAGGATGCGCCGGACCAGGGCGGCTGGAACCTCTTCCTGACCTGGGGCGGGTATTACGATGCCAGCACGCCGTTGACCAATCCGTGGCTGTCGGCGGCCTGCGGCAACAGCCTGCCGGGCTGGCCCTGCGATAAGGAACTGGATGCCCTGCGCACCGAATGGCTGCGCGAAACCGATGGCGACAAGCGCAAGGAGCTGGCGGCCCAGGTCCAGGCGCGCGCCTATCAGACGGTGCCCTACGTGATGTGGGGTGAGTTCAAGCCCGTCTTCGGTACGCGCGGCCTGAAGGACACCGAGCTGCTGCAAAGCGGTATTCCGGTGATGTGGAACATCGATAAGCTCTGAACGCCGGGCCCCAGGGGAAGTCAGCGTGAAATTTATTCTGCGCCGCATTGCGGCGGTCATACCCGTCATGGCGGTCGTCGCCGTGGTGGTGTTCCTCCTGATCCACATCTCGCCGGGCGATCCGGCAGCGGTGATCGCGGGGGACAACGCCACGGCCGATGATGTCGAGAAAATCCGTCAGAACCTGGGGCTGGACAAGCCCCTGTTGCAACAGTTCGGGATCTGGGTCGCCAATATCGCCACCGGCGATCTGGGCACTTCGATCTCGACCCAGATGCCGGTCTCGGAACTGATAGGCCAGCGTCTGGGGCCGACGCTCTCGATCGCGGTGTTCACCATGCTGTTTGCGGTGATCCTGGCCATTCCCCTGGGTGTGTTGGCGGCCTGGTACGCCGGCCGTTGGATCGACCGGTTGGTGATGGTGATGGCGGTCTGCGCCTTCTCCGTGCCGGTGTTCCTGATCGGCTACAGCCTGGTCTACGGTTTCTCGATCAAGCTGGGCTGGTTGCCGGTGCAAGGTTACCGGCCGCTGGCCCAGGGCGTGGTGCCCTACCTGCGGCACCTGGTGCTGCCGTGCGTGTCACTGGGCCTGGTGTACATGGCGCTGCTCACGCGCATGACGCGCACCACCATGCTGGAGGCGCTCTCGGAAGACTATATCCGCACGGCGCGCGCCAAGGGGCTGGCCCCGGGCGCGGTGATCTGGCATGCCCTGAAGAATGCCGCCAATCCCATCGTCACGACCATTGGCGTGGGCGTGGCGCTGCTGATCGGCGGCGTGGTGGTCACCGAGACGGTGTTCGCCATTCCCGGCCTGGGCCGCCTGACCGTGGACGCCGTCTTGCGCCACGACTATCCGGTCATCCAGGGGGTGCTGCTGGTCGCCTCGGGCATCTATGTCTTGATCAACCTGCTGGTCGACCTGAGCTACCGGCTCTTCGACCCGCGCATCCGCTACTGAACGGGGCCGAGATGACTGCTACTTCCCTGCCTGCCGGCGCCAAGCGCGCCACCGGCCCCCGCTGGCTGCGCGCCCTGCGCCGCCACCCTACGCTCTATCTTGGCGTAGCCATCCTCGTGCTGCTGGCGATCATCGCCCTGGCCGCGCCCTGGCTGGCCCCCTACGATCCGCAGGAGATCGACCCCCTGGCGCGCATGAAGCCGCCCTCGATGGAGCATTTCTTCGGTACCGATGCGCTGGGGCGCGATGTGTACTCGCGCACCTTGTGGGGCGCGCGGGTGTCGCTGCTGGTCGGCATCGCAGTGGCGTTGGTGGCTACCGCCATCGGTGTGCTGCTGGGCATGCTGGCGGGTTACTTCCGCCGCGTCGATGCGCTGATCATGCGCTTCATGGACGGCCTGATGGCCATTCCCGGCGTGTTGCTGGCGATTGCCCTGATGGCGACCCTCAAGGGCGGCTTGGGCACCGTGATCGTGGCCATCATCATCCCGGAAATTCCGCGCGTGGTGCGGCTGGTGCGGGCGCTGGTGCTGACGTTGCGCGAGCAACCCTATATCGAGGCTGCAGTGGCCAGTGGCACGCGTGTGCCGGCCATCCTGTGGCGCCACATCCTGCCCAATCTGTTTGCTCCGCTGATGGTGCAGGCCACCTTCATTGCCGCCTCGGCGATCCTTACCGAGGCCGTGCTGAGCTTTCTGGGGGTGGGCATTCCGCCGCAGATCCCCAGCTGGGGCAACATCATGGCCGAAGGCCGCAACTATGTGGCCGTGGCTTTTCACATCATTCTCTACCCCGGCCTGTTCCTGGGCGCTGCCGTGCTGGCGGTCAACCTGGTGGGCGACGGTCTGCGCGACATGCTTGATCCGCGCCTGGCCCGCAAACTGTAGGAACCTCCATGGCGACCCATAACGATCCCGTACTGCGCGTGCGCGACCTGCGCACCTGTTTCGAGGGCGAAGAGACCACCGTGGTGGCCGTCAATGGCCTGTCGTTCGACCTCATGCCGGGTGAAACCCTCGGCCTGGTGGGAGAGTCCGGCTGCGGCAAGAGCGTCACCTCGCTGTCGATCATGCGGCTGCTGCGCACGCCCGGCAGGGTGGCCGGCGGCAGCATCGAGTTCGACGGCCGCGACTTGCTGGCCCTGCCCGAGCGCGTCATGCGCGATATCCGCGGCAATCAGTTGTCGATGATCTTCCAGGAGCCGATGACCTCGCTCAACCCGGTTTTCACCATCGGGCGGCAGATCAGTGAATCGCTCATGCTGCACCAGGGCCTGTCGCGCCGCGAGGCGTTGGCGCAGGCGGTCAAGTTGCTGGAGCTGGTGCAGATCTCCGATCCGGCACGGCGCGTCAACGAGTATCCCTTCCAGCTCTCGGGCGGCATGCGCCAGCGCGCCATGATTGCCATGGCGCTGGCCTGTCAGCCCAAGGTCCTTATCGCCGACGAGCCCACCACGGCGCTGGACGTCACCATCCAGGCGCAGATCCTGCACCTGCTGCGCGATATCCAGGCGCGCCTGGGCACGGCCATCGTGCTCATCACCCATGACCTGGGCGTGGTGGCGCAGATGTGCCAGCGCGTCATCGTGATGTATGCGGGGCGCAAGGTGGAGGAAGGCAGCGTCGATGACGTGCTCGACCGTCCGCAGCATCCTTATACCCAGGCCCTGATCCGTTCGCTGCCTGCCTTCGTCGACGGGCAGGGTCACGATACCCGCCTGGCCGAACTGCCCGGCATCGTGCCGGTGATCACGCCGGCGTCGCGCGGCTGCGCGTTCGCGGCTCGCTGCGATCAGGCTCAGCCGCGTTGCAGCGAGCAGGAGCCGCCGCCGGTCGAGGCCGGCGAGCGCCATCGAAGCTGGTGCTGGGCGCGTGTCGAACCGGGCCAGAACGCATGAACAATCCTATGCAAACCCAGAATTCCAGTGAGCCGCTGCTGCAGGTCATCGGCCTGAAGAAGCACTTTGCCGTTGAAGGCGGGCGAGTGCTGCGCGCCGTCGATGGTGTGTCGCTGTCGGTACCGCGCGGGCGCACCCTGAGCCTGGTGGGCGAATCCGGCTGTGGCAAGTCCACCACCGGCAAATGCCTCATCCGCCTGACCGACCCGACCGAAGGCCGCATCCTGCTCGAAGGCCGGGACCTGGCCGAGATGAGGGCGGCCGAGTTGCGACAGATGCGCCAGCGCATGCAGTTCATCTTCCAGGACCCGTTTTCCTCGATGAATCCGCGTATGCGGGTGCGCGACATCATCGGCGAACCCTTGCGCAATTTCGGTCATGAACGCGCCGCCATCCGCGAACGCGTGGCTGAGCTGCTGGCGCGCGTGAGCCTGCGTCCGGATGCTGCCGAACGCTATCCGCACGAGTTCTCGGGCGGCCAGCGCCAGCGCATCGTGATCGCGCGCGCGCTGGCCCTGGATCCGGGCCTGATCGTCTGCGACGAGCCCGTCTCGGCGCTGGACGTCTCGGTGCAGGCGCAGGTCATCAACCTGTTGATGGATCTGCAGCGCGACATGGGCCTGACCTATGTTTTCATTTCGCATGATCTGAGCGTGGTGCGTCATATCAGTCATTACGTGGCGGTGATGTATCTGGGCCGCATCGTTGAAACCGGCCCGCGCGATGCGGTGTTCCAGCGCCCGGCCCATCCTTACACCCGCGCCCTGATGGCTTCGGCCCCGTCGGCGCGCGACCGCCAGCCCGCGCAGGTGCTCAAGGGCGAGATTCCCAGCCCGTTGTCGCCGCCTTCGGGCTGTGCGTTTCGAACCCGTTGTCCGATGGCGCAGCCGCGCTGCGCCGAAGTCGCGCCGTTGCCGCGCGAGGTGGCGCCCCAGCAGGAAGTGGCCTGCCATTTCGTTTGATATCCCGTGGCGCCCTGGCGCCTGAACCGCCGGTGCAGTCCTGCCGGCCTCTTTTCGGAGCACCCATGTCCCAAGCAGCGAGTGAAGTCCTGGATTATGTTCTGGCCGGCGGTACGGTCATCGACGGCACCAACACCCCCGGGCGTCGCGCCGATGTGGGCGTGCGGGGTGATCGCGTGGTGGCCGTCGGCGACCTGAGCCAGGCCGCCACGCGTAATCGCATCGATGTCAGCGGCATGGTGGTCGCGCCCGGTTTCATCGATTCCCATACCCACGACGACAACTACCTGCTGCGCAAGCGCGACATGACGCCCAAGATCTCCCAAGGCGTCACCACGGTGGTGACCGGCAACTGCGGCATCAGCCTGGCCCCCTTGGCCGATGCGGCGCCGCCGGCCCCCCTGGATCTGCTCGATGAGGGGGGCTCGTTCCGCTTCCAGTCTTTCGCGGCCTATCTGCAGGCGCTGCGTGAGACGCCGGCAGCGGTCAACGCGGCCTGCATGGTGGGCCACTCGACCCTGCGCGCTGCCGTCATGCCCGAGTTGCATCGCCCGGCCAATGCCGGCGAGATCGATGCCATGCGCGCGCTGGCCGACGAGGCCCTGGCCAGCGGTGCCATCGGCATTTCCACCGGCACCTTCTATCCCCCCGCCGCCCAGGCCACCACCGAGGAGATCATCGAGGTCTGCCGTCCGCTGGCCGAGCACGGCGGCGTCTATGCCACCCATATGCGCGACGAGGGCGAGCACATTGTGGCGGCGCTGGAGGAAACTTTCCGCATCGGCCGCGAACTCGACGTGCCGGTGGTCATCTCGCACCACAAATTGGCCGGCAAACCCAACTTCGGGCGCTCCACCGAGACGCTGGCCATCATCGAACGCGCCATGACCGAGCAGTCGGTGTCGCTCGATGCCTACCCTTACGTGGCCGGCTCCACCATGCTCAAGCAAGACAGCGTGCTGCTGGCCGGGCGTACCCTCATCACCTGGTGCAAACCGTTTCCGGAGCTGGCCGGGCGTGACCTGGAAGAGGTCGCCGCCGAACGCGGAAAATCCAAGTTCGACGTGGTGGCTGAACTGCAGCCGGCCGGGGCCATCTACTTCATGATGGACGAGGACGACGTGCAGCGTATCCTGGCCTTCGGGCCGACCATGATCGGCTCCGATGGGCTGCCGCATGACGAACGTCCGCATCCGCGTCTGTGGGGGACCTTCCCGCGCGTGCTGGGGCATTACAGCCGCGACCTGGGCCTGTTCCCGCTGGAGACGGCCGTCTGGAAAATGACCGGACTGACCGCCAGCCGTTTCGGCCTGGCCGAGCGTGGCGTGGTGCAGCCGGGCTTTTTCGCCGATCTGGTGGTGTTCGATCCGGAACAGGTGGCCGATGCGGCCACCTTCGACCGCCCGACCGAGCGCGCCGCCGGCATCCATTCTGTCTATGTGAATGGCGCGCCGGTCTGGCGCGAACAGGCGTTCACCGGCGAGCATCCCGGCCGGGTGTTGAACTGGAGCGGCCAATGAGCGCGCGCAAACTGCATCTGGCCGTGGCCCAGATGGGGCCGGTGCAGCGCAGCGACAGCCGCCAGCGCGTGGTCGCGCGGCTGCTGGACATGCTGCGCGAGGCCCACGGTCGTGGCGCGACCTGGGTGACGTTCCCCGAGCTGGCGCTCACCACCTTCTTCCCTCGCTGGTCGATGGAGGACCCCGCCGAGGTCCACGCCTTTTTCGAAACCGAGATGCCGGGGCCGCTCACCCGGCCCCTGTTCGAGGCCGCGCGGATGCTGGGCGTGGGTTTCTATCTGGGCTATGCGGAGCTGGCCGGCGGGGTGCAGTACAACACCAGCATCCTGGTCGGGCGTGACGGCAGCATCGTCGGCAAGTACCGCAAGATCCATATCCCGGGCGAGGCCGCAACCCGTGAAGGCCAGGCGGTGCAGCACCTGGAGAAGAAATACTTCGAGGTCGGCGACCTGGGCTTCCCGGTCTGGCAGACGCCCGATGGGGCCATCGGCATGTGCATCTGCAACGACCGCCGCTGGCCCGAGACCTATCGCGTGATGGGGCTGCAGCGCGTGGAGGTGGTGATGGTGGGCTACAACACGCCTTCCGGCTACACCCAATGGGATGAACCCCTGCACCTGCGCATGCATCACCATTTGCTGTCGCTGCAGGCCGGCGCCTACCAGAACGCCTGCTGGGTGGCGGCGGCGGGTAAGGCCGGCGTGGAGGAGGGCAATCCCATGATCGGCGGATCCTGCATCGTGGCGCCCACCGGCGAGGTGATGGTGCGCACCTTCTCCGAGGACGACGAGGTCATCAATTTCGTGTGCGACCTGTCGGCCAGCGAGCACTACCGCGCCAATATCTTCAATTTCTCGGCCCACCGGCGTCCGGAACATTACGGGATGATTGTGTCCCGCAAGGGCGCCCAGGCCCCTGATGGCGCTGTCTGAGGCCGGCAAAGTTACAATCCCGGCGGCCCGCCCTCGGCGGGCTGCCTTGCCGATCTCCTCTTTGCTAGCGGAACCCACCATGACTGCTGCCGACTCATCCGTATTGCCCGCGATCGTCGGCAAGGAAGAAATGGGTGCGCGCCTGCGCGCCGAACGCAAGGCGCGCAAGATGACCCTGCAAGCGCTGTCGGATGCCTCCGGCATCGCCGTGTCGACCCTATCCAAGGCCGAACTGGGGCAACTGGCGCTCAGCTACGAGAAATTCGCCGCGCTGGCGCGTGCGCTGGGCATCGAAATGACGCGCCTGTTCATGCCATCCGGCAATACGCAGGCGGCCGCCGCACCGACTTTCGTGAAGAACACCTTGGCCGACGTGCGCAACTACGTCACCGACAACTATCACTACCGCCTCATGATGGGCGACTTCCCCGGCAAGCAGATGATCCCCATGTGGGGCACCATCGATGCACGGACGCTCGGTGAGTTCGAGGATTACATCCGCCATCCGGGGCAGGAGTTCATCGTGGTGCTGTCGGGCAAGGTACGCATCGTGTTCGAGAATGGCGAGCACGTGGACCTGGCGCGCCAGGAGTCGGCTTACTTCGACAGCAGCCAGGGCCATGTCTACCTCAGCACCGGGCGCCGGCCGGCGGAGATTCTGGTGGTGTGCAGCAACGTCGACGAATTGCCGATCCGTCCCCAGCGCCCGCTGCGGCGGCGCGTCACCCCGCGCGGCTGACGGCGGCCACGCGCGCCCATTCGTCGTCACTGTACAGCCGCGAGCGCAATAGAAAGCGACGACCTTCGGCGCTGTCCAGCGAGAAGGCGCCGCCGCGCCCATCGATCGCATCGATGATGAGTTGGGTGTGCTCCCAGTAGGCAAACTGCGCTTCGCCGATGTAGAAGGGGCAGCCCTCCAGGTCGCCCAGCAGCAGATCCGAACTGCCCACCATAAATTCTCCCAGTGGGTAGCACATGGGAGCGCTGCCGTCGCAGCAGCCGCCGGATTGGTGGAACATCAGGGGGCCGTGCTTGGCCTTGAGCGTGGCGATGAGCGCACGCGCGGCATCGGTGGCGACCACGCGCGGGGTGGCATCAGACATGGCGGTCTCCGGGGAGGCGGG
>JAEWJD010000407.1 GCA_023386765.1 Pseudomonadota bacterium
GACCGGCCATCGTTGAGAGTCTCCGCTGTGGCAGGGCTATCGGCCCGCAGGGGAATGTCGAATGGCGAAGTGGGGTTTGCGCAAGAAGTCCTTCATGGCGTTGTTGCTGGCGTGCGTGGTCATGCTGGCCCCCGCCGTGTTGATTACATGGCTGGTTTTTGACGGGGTGCGGGATCATTTCGGGCGTGCGTTTGCAGAAAACTTCGCCCAACTGAGCCGTCAACGCATCCTGGCGCCGATCTCGCGCGAGATGGCGCTTTCCATGCGCCTGGCCAACAGTGAGGTGACGCGGCGTTGGTTGCGCAATGAGCAGGACCCGGCAGCGCATGATCTTTTCTTCCGCGAGGCCGAGGGCTATCGGCGTGATTTTCTCGGTCAGACATATTTCATCGCCAGTGCCGAGAGCGGTAACTATTATTTCAGCGATCCGGCCGAGCCGTCGGATCGCGTGCGGTACACACTCAGCCCCAAGGCGGTGGACGACGGCTGGTTCTACGCCTCGATCAAATCCCCCGAGCGCTACAACATCAACGTCAATCCGGATCTCAAGCTCAATACCACCAAAGTGTGGATCAATGCCCAGATCCGCGACGGCGACGAGGTGCTGGGCCTGACGGGCGCCGGCATGGACGTAGGCGGGTTTCTCAAGGAGTTTGTCGACAACGGGCGCGCCGGCGTGACGCCGGTCATCGTCGATCGGGCCGGTGCGATCCAGGCCTACCAGGATCCGCAGCGCATCGCCTACAACTCCGGTGCGGCCGGGCGCGTGGCGCTGGACCAGACCGTCTTTTCGCTGGTCGACGCCGGCGAGAGCCGCGAGAATCTGCGGGCGGCCTTGCAGGAGGCATTCGACAACCCCAGCGAGGTCGCCATGACCTGGGCTTCGGTCAAGGGCAATCGCCAGTTGGTGGCGGTGGCTTACATGCCCGAGCTGCGTTGGAGCGTGGTGACGCTGGTGGATTTCGGAGCTGCGCGCCTGGTCGATCCGAGCTGGTTGTGGCCGGCGGTCGTGGGTTTGTTGCTGTTGTTCATCGCCCTGGTGCTGTGCTTCGGCTTTGCCATCGAACGCCTGATGCTGCGCCCCTTGCGCCGTCTGCAACAATCGGCGCGCGCGATTGCCGATGGCAGTTACGATGTGCGCCTGCCGCCGGGCGGCCAGGACGAGATCGGAGACCTGAGCCGTGCCTTCGGTGTGATGGCCGACAAGGTTCGACGGCACACCGCCGAGCTGGAGAGCAAGGTGCGCGAACGCACCTCCGAGCTTGAGTCGGCCAACCGGGAAATGGCCGCAGCGCGCAAGAAAATCGATGATTCGATCGACTATGCCAGTCTGATCCAACGTGCCATTTTGCCCGATCGGCAGATGACCCAGTCGCTGGGTGCGCACCACTTCGTGCTGTGGAAGCCGCGCGATGTGGTGGGGGGTGACTTCTACGTGTTCCGTTCGGATGGCGAGAACTGCCTGATGGGCATCATGGACTGCGCCGGCCATGGCGTGCCGGGGGCGCTGATGACCATGCTGGCGCGGGCAGCCATCGATCTGGCGGTCAGCGACATGGGCCCGCGCGATCCGGCCGGCATTCTGACGCGGACCGATAGCGCCATCCGTGCCATGCTGGCCGATGCCCAGTTGCCGCGCGCACTGGCGACCAATACGGATGCCGCCCTGGTCTATGTCGACCGTGAAAACCGCCGCCTGATCTACGCGGGTGCCAAGATCTCGTTGTATGCCAGCAATGGGCAGGACGCGCGCGAAATCCTGGGCGGACGCCGTGCGCTGGGCGAGCGCCGGCGAGGTGAATACGAGAATGTCGAGTTGCCCTTGCTGTCCGGCTGGACCTATTACCTGGCGACCGATGGCTTCCTGGATCAGGCCGGTGGCGAGTTCGGTTTCGGATTCGGCAATACGCGTTTCGCCGCCATGCTCAAGCGCCATGCACGCGAGTCGATGGCAGATCAGGCCGAGGCCTTTGCCCAGGCGCTGGCTGAGTATCAGGGCGGCTTGCCGCAGCGCGACGACATCACGCTGCTGTCATTCCGTTTCGACTAAACACTTCTCTTTGGGGTTGTTCACATGAACGCTGCCGATCTCTATGCACTGGGCGAGCGATTCGATCAGAACCGCGTGCTGTTGTGCTTCAACGGCCCGATTTCCCGCAGTTTGATCGAGGAGTTGGGCAACGCGCTGAAGAACTATCTCAGCGTCGAGCATGCGCGCCCTGCCGAGGCCATGGATGTGTTCTCGGTCTATATCGAGATGGTGCAGAACATTCGCCAATACGCGGCCAGCTGCGGCAATGGCGATGCCCGCGCCACGGTGGTGATCGGTCGCAACGAAGAGGGCCGCTATGTGGTGTCGGCTGGCAACCTGGTGCGCCAGCCGGATGGCCGGACGCTGGTTGGGCGCATCGGTGAACTGGCCACCCTGGACAAGGTGGCCTTGAAGGCCGCCTACAAGACGCAGCTGCACAAACCGCGCGAGCCGGGCGTGCCGAGCGGGGCCGGCCTGGGTCTGATCGATATCGCACGCCGTGCCGGCGCGCCCTTGCAGGCAAGTCTGAGCGACAGCGCTCAGCCGGGTTGGGATTTCTTCAGCCTGAGCGTGGTCATCTGAGCGGGTGCCGGCCTGCGATGCACGACACCGCAGGTTGGAGGAATAATCTTTGGAGTGAGCGATGAGTAGTGATTTGAATATTGCAGGCACGCAGTCCACGCCTAGCATCCGGACGGACGCCGCTGCCGGTCTGCTGACGATGGGCGGCGACTCCTATCCGGAGAATTCGTTCGAGCTGTTCGGGCCGGTGATCGAGTGGGTGGAGCAGTTCCTGGAGCGCTGCGAGACGCCGTTGCGGGTCGAACTGGACCTGCTGTACCTGAACACCAGCAGCATCAAGTCGATGATGGATATTTTCGATGTACTGGAGGCGTCGCATCAGCAAGGACGCGAAGTCAGCGTGACCTGGTTTTACGACACCCGCAATGAGCGGGTGGGGGAACTGGCCGAGGAATTCAAGGAAGACTGCACCTTCCCGTTCTCTGTTGTCGGCAGGCAGTGATGAACGGCAAGCCAGCCCTGGACCTGCGTATCGAGGCGTTGCTGGCGGATCCGGCGCATGCCGGCCATCCGTTGCATGAGGTCCTGGATGAGTTGTGGCGCCAGACGCAGGAGCAGATGGCACGCATCGAGCGGGTGACCCAGATCTCGGATGCCTATCAGTCGATGGCGCTCAAGCGCGAGCAGGGGCTGTACGAGCGCTTTGACCGTCAATTGCGCAGGCTGTCGCGCATTGCACGCATTTCCGATCATTATCAGAGCATGATGCGCGATCTGAACCAGACGCTGGAGGAGACCGCGCGCCGCGATCCGCTGACCGGATTGTTCAACCGCCGGGCTCTCATGGAGATGATACGGCGCCAGGTGCAGCGCTCTGCCATGACAGGGCAGGAGTTCGTGGTGGCCATGCTGGATGTGGATCACTTCAAGTCGGTCAACGACAGGTATGGCCATGACACCGGCGACCGGGTGCTGGTGGAGCTGGCCAAGGTGTTGCTGCAGAGCATCCGCGCGACCGATCAGTGCGGACGCTGGGGCGGCGAGGAGTTCCTGCTGTTGTTGCCTGATACCAGTCTGACCGCCGCACAGCCGGCGCTGGACCGGGTGGTCGAGGGGGTGCGCGCCCTGTCGGTCGGCGTGGGTGACGAGACCCTGCGGCTGACCGTCAGCGTGGGCATGGCCGACCACCGTCTCGGGGAAACGTTCTCCGAAACCTTGAGCCGCGCCGATCAGGCGCTCTACCTGGCCAAGCACGACGGCCGGGATCGCGTGGCCCTGTCGGCCGGGCAATCCTGAGACGCCGGCACCGGCCGGCCTGCTTTTCCTTCCTCCCTTCCTCTCTGACAGGCGCAGTGTTTTCCCCATTGGCGCGCGCCTGTCTTTCGGGTATATATTTCAAGCTTAAACTATTCAAGCTTGAATATCTTGCGGTAGTGGCCCCATGCCGCAGGCGCCGACGGAGCGAAGGCAATGAAGATCGTATGCATAGGCGGAGGCCCCGCCGGTTTGTATTTCGGCCTGCTGATGAAGCTGCGCGACCCGGCCAACGAAGTCACGGTGATCGAGCGCAACCGGCCCTACGATACCTTCGGCTGGGGAGTGGTGTTCTCGGACGCGACACTTGAAAACCTGCGCCAGGCCGATCCGGTGTCGGCCGAAACCATCGTTGCCGCCTTCAATCACTGGGACGACATCGATATTCATTTCAAGGGCCGCACGCTGCGCAGCGCAGGCCATGGCTTCATCGGCATCGGCCGCAAGCGCCTGCTGAATATTCTGCAGGCGCGTTGCGAGGCAGTCGGGGTGCGACTGGTGTTCGAGACGCTGGTCCAGGATGACCAGGAAATCGCCCGGCAGTACGACGCCGACCTGGTGGTTGCCGCCGATGGCATCAATAGCGCCGTACGCGGTCGCTATGCCAGCACCTTCCAGCCCGATATCGATCCGCGCCGCTGCCGTTTTGTGTGGCTGGGCACCCGCAAGGTCTTTGATGCATTCACTTTCGCCTTTGTGCAGACCGAACACGGTTGGTTCCAGGCGCACGCCTATCGCTTCGAGGACGGGCTGTCGACCTTCATCGTCGAGACGCCCGAGGAAACCTGGCGCGCGGCGGGCATCGAGCAGATGAGCCAGGAGGAGGGCATTGCGTACTGCGAACGGCTGTTCGCGCCGTGGCTGGACGGCCAGGCACTCATCAGCAACGCCAGCCATCTGCGCGGCTCGGCCATCTGGATCCGCTTCCCGCGGGTGATCTGCGAGCGCTGGGTTCATTGGAATACCCTGGAGACGGCACGCGGCCTGCGCGATATCCCGGTGGTGCTGATGGGGGATGCGGCGCATACGGCGCACTTCTCCATCGGCTCCGGCACCAAGCTGGCGCTCGAGGATGCCATCGAACTGGCGCATGCGTTGCAAGCACAGCCTGGCGACATGGTAGCCGCGCTGGCGGAATACGAGTCCCTGCGTAGCGTGGAGGTGCTCAAGATCCAGAACGCCGCGCGCAACTCCACCGAATGGTTCGAGAATGTGGCGCGTTATGCCGATCTGCCGCCCGAGCAGTTCGCCTATTCGCTGCTGACGCGCTCGCAGCGGATCTCGCATGAAAACCTGCGCTTGCGCGACCCGCTCTGGCTGGAGGGCCACGAGCGCTGGGTGGCCGGGCAGGGCGGGCAACCGCCGGCCGATGGGCAACGTCCGCCCCTGCCGATGTTGACGCCCTACCAGGTGCGCGAGGTGCGACTGCCCAATCGCATTGTGGTGTCGCCGATGGCGATGTATTCCTGCGTCGACGGCGTGCCGGGAGATTTCCACCTGACGCATCTGGGTGCGCGCGCCCTGGGTGGCGCCGGCCTGGTCATGGTCGAGATGACCTGCCCGTCGCCGCAGGCGCGCATCACGCCGGGATGTCCCGGCCTGTGGAACGATGCACAGATGCAGGCTTTCAAGCGCATCGTCGACTTCGTGCATGCCTCCACCCCGGCGCGCATCGGTATCCAGCTGGGTCATGCCGGTCGCAAGGGGTCGACGCAACTGGGCTGGCAGCGCATCGATCATCCCCTGGACAGTGGCAATTGGCCGCTTGTGTCGGCGTCGCCGCTGCCCTATCTGCCGGGCCGGCGCAGCAAAGTGTCGGCCTGGGTATAAGCCTGTTCGCTGGCGGCGGGTGGGGAGTATCCGCGCTTGAGTGCCGCAAAGTC